>VGJH01000035.1 GCA_016867505.1 Candidatus Bathyarchaeota archaeon | reverse complement strand
AATCATTGCTAAAAGACCGATAACCGTTATAGGGGCGTTTAACTCCTTTGTAAGATAAAGGGACCACCAAAGCATCCAAAGATTATTAAAAACATTATATAACATGTTTGTTAAAGAAATGGTCATAACATTCCTATTCGATATAACTCTTCTTATTGCAGACGCCAAAAATAAACCTCAAGAATCCTATAAACTGATCTTTATAGTATTTAAAATTTTTAGTATATATCTTAGTTTTTTTGAATGTCTTTTGTTTTAGTCCGAAATGACTTGTTTGGTGTGTTGGAAAACCTATTTCAAGCCATAATTTTTTACAGCCCGATGAACTTGACAGCCTTCGAATCCTCTAAACTCACAATTAATACCTTTTCAGCCTGAAAATATTACCGTTTATAATATAGTTTAAATCAAACATAGTATTTCCATCATGAGACGCTGGTTTCCATGATCGAACTAGTAGGTCTCTTTACAGCATTTCTAATTTTATTTATTCTTCGATTCAAAGGAATTGATTTTGCTATCAGCATCTTTACTGCTTGTTTAATAATTGGTTTAACCTCTGGGAAACCTTTAATCCTTTTTTGGGATGCTGGATTAAAAACAATCTTGGATAGTTCAACTTGGGATTTATGTGCAGCAGTTGCGCTAATTACTGTTTTAGGATATTGTTTAAAAGAAACTGGATTAATGGTCGAGCTCATAGAAAATTTGCGAAATTTTCTACCTGGTAAAGCATTACTTGCACTGATTCCTGCATTATTTGGTATTCTCAGTATGCCTGGAGGCGCATTAATGTCAGCACCTTTTATTGAGGATGAAGCTCAACGATTAAAATTACAGCCAGAACACAAGACCTTTGTAAATATTTGGTATAGGCATGTGTGGTATTGGGTTAGTCCCATCTCCCCAACAACTTTGATTTTATGTAGGCTTTCAGGCTTGGATCTTAGACAGTTTATTACAATAAATTTCCCAATATTCATTGCCTCATGGGTTATTGGATGGTTTGCTGTTAACCGTTTTATAAAAGATAAATCTACTGTTATTAATAAAGAGAGAAATATTGTAGAAACAATTAAACTATTATCTCCAATTCTTATTACGATAATTTTAACTATTCTTAATATTCCAGTATGGGTAAGTGTTTTAACAGGTATTTTTTTAGTTTATTTAATAAAAAAAGTTCCCTTAAAAACTGCTTTAAAATATTTATGGTTTGGTGTTAAATGGGATACCGTTATTTCAGTTTTAGCAACATTATATTTCAGATATTTCCTGACAATGTCAGGAACGGTAACTGAATTGTTTAAAACAATAATTAACATAGGCCTCCCAATCACTCTAATAATCTTGATAGCACCAATGTTGGTTGGGGCAATATCAGGAACTCCAACAATGGGTGTTGGTATCATTATCCCCTTACTGTTACCTCTATTAACAACTGTTGGTGTTTCTAATATAACAATAATATTCGCAGGAATAGTCAGTGGTTATACTTGGAGCCCTATACATCTCTGTTTAATTTTAACCAATCAATATTATAGGTCTGATTTAAATAAAGTCTATAAATATCTAATTCCGCCAATAATTATGTTATACATTTTTGCAGTCTGTTATCATTTGATATTAAATTTCTAAGTAACTAATTTATCACTCTCTTTTGATTACTAATTTTGATATATTTGGGTGTCAACCTTACCCCTGTCATAGAAAAACAAGTTCTTACCTTAGAAAAATTAAGAGGTAAGACTTTTGCTGTTGATGCTTTTGTTGTTTTATATCAATTTTTGGCTTTAATAAGAGGACCAGATGGATCATCTTTAAAAAATAATAGGGGCGAGGTAACAAGTCATTTAGTTGGTTTGGCTTTAAGAACCACGAATCTTATGTCGAATTATTATATGAAATTTGTTTTTATTTTTGATGGTGAACCTCCTGAACTAAAGCGAGATGAGATTATTAAGCGAAAAGAATCAAGAATGAGATCAGAGGAAGAATATAAAAAAGCAATTCAAATTAAAGATTATAAAACTGCTTTCTCAAAAGCGGTTATGACTAGCCATCTAAAAAAAGAAAATATCGATGATGCAAAACATCTACTCTCTTTAATGGGCGTAAAATGGATGCAAGCGCCTTCAGAAGGAGAAGCACAAGCATCATTTTTAGTTAAACGTGGAGATGCATGGGCTTGTAATAGTCAAGATTATGATAGTCTATTATATGGTGTTCCAAGATTAGTTAGATATTTAACAATTCAGGGTGAAGAATGGCTTCCTAGTAAAAATAAAGCCAAAAAATTATTTCCTGAAATTATTGAATTTGAACAATTACTTAGAAAATTGGGAATAACTCATGAACAATTAATCGATTTAGCAATATTAGTGGGAACCGATTATAATGAGGGTGTTAGAGGGATAGGCCCTAAAAAAGCATTGAAACTAATCAAAACTCATGAGCAATTAGAAAATTTGCCAAATGAAATAAATGAAAAATTACCTGCCAATATTCAAGCAATTCGAGACATTTATCTTAAACCCAATGTTGACACGAATTATAAGCTTGTTGAGAGTGAACTTAATGAGGATAAATTGATTGAATTTCTATGTAACGAACATAATTTTAATAGAAAAACTGTGAATAAAATTATTGATCGACTTAAAAAAAGTAAAGAGAGGACTAATCTGCTTCAATGGGTAGGATGGTAAGCGAATGGGAGCATCATTTAATAGTTTAGCCAAATTATGCCAAGTTTTAGAGGTAACTTCAAAAAGAAATGAAAAAACACGGTTAATTGCTGATTATCTGAAAAGTCTTGAAGTTAATGAGATGGCTCCAGTAGTATTGTTGTTGATTGGACAAGTTTTTCCAGAATTTGATTCACGAACCCTTGAAATTGGGTGGAGTACAATGAAAAGAGTATTAACAAGCGCTAAACAAACTACTTTGCTTAAACAAGAATTAACGATAAAGAGAGTCTATCAAACCCTTAATGACATAGCTCAAATTCAAGGTAATAAAGCAAGAAGACAGAAAGAGCGTCTTTTAGTAGCATTAATCAATGACTCGACTTCCACTGAAGTTGAAGTTTTACTTAAAATAATTTTTGGTGAAATGCGTATAGGAGTAAATGAGGGAGTATTGATTGAAGCATTATCTGTTGCTTCAGATATTCCTCTAAATCTAGTTAGAAGGGCGTTAATGTTAACGGGGAATATCGGAGAAGTAGCATTGATCTCCCTTACGCAAGGGGAAGTGGGTTTAAAGGGCATAACTGCTGAAATTTTTGTCCCTTTAAAACCAATGTTAGCTGAAATTGCTGATTCTCCTGAAGGAATTTTAAAGGAACATGATGGAAAAACTGTTTTCGAATACAAATTTGATGGAGCACGGGTTCAGATACATCGCCTTGGAGACGAAGTAAGAATCTATAGCCGACGTCTTACTGATGTAACTGAAAGTATCCCCGATATTGTGAATTTAGTTAAAGAAAACCTACCAAAGAGTGGAATTATTGTTGAAGGAGAAATAACAGCTACTGGTTCAACAGGAAAACCCCTTCCCTTCCAAGATTTGATGCGCCGCTTTACGAGGACAAATCAAGTAGAAAAAATTGCAGAGATCATCCCTTTAAAACTGCATTTATTTGATTTATTATACTATAACGGAAGATTATTAATAGATGAATCCTATGAGACGCGTTGGAATCTATTAAAAGAAATTATGCCAACACATCTATTAGCAGAAAGAACAATAACGGATAACCTTAATGATGTAAATAAATTCTTAGACGCAGCAATTAACGCTGGTCACGAGGGTTTAATGGCTAAAAGACTTGATAGTATGTATTCCCCTGGTGCCCGTGGAAAAGATTGGCTTAAACTAAAACCTGCTGATACTTTAGACCTAGTAATAATCGCTGCTGATTGGGGCTCAGGGCGTAGGAAAGGATGGCTAAGCAATTATCATTTAGCTGCTTCGGATGATGATGACTTTAAAATAATTGGTAAAACCTTTAAAGGTTTAACTGATGATGAGTTTCGATGGATGACTAAACGTCTCCAATCCTTAAAAGTATCTGAAACCTCTTACACTGTTACCGTTAAACCTGAAATTGTTGTTGAGGTAGCCTTTAATGAAATTCAAAAAAGTTCTAAATATCATTCAGGTTTTGCATTGAGATTTGCACGGATAAAAAGAATTAGATTAGATAAAAGCCCTAAAGATGCTAATACACTAAACCAAGTACGAGATAAATTTAAGAAACAATTTAAAATGAAAGATGAGATATAAACCATTAAAATTGGTTAAGTGGTGGTTTTAGGTCTAATGGAATGGGTGGCTTATATTTTCTGCCTTGAAGCCTTTCTTTGAATTCGGCTTTCATTGATTTTAATAGTTTAGGTTGAGTTAGAATATCAATACATGTACCTGCAATGACTTTACTAGCAAATATCAGCCCTTTGTGTCCTATGCTCATACCACTTTGAGCGGTTAATTGCCAACTGTGTCCTGGTGTACCTAGCATTGCGCATACTGTACCAAATTCTTTTGTTGGAGCATTCCAACTTACATCCGCAACATCAGAGCTACCTGTGCCAATTTTTCCTGCTTGATAGTCATCCAATACTCGTTCATCAAAATACTTATCTAGTAATTTTTCCCAGCCAGGTCTCTCAGATTTTCGTAGCCCCTCTTTTCGGAGTCTTTGATCAATTGTTTTATTCAGTTCTTCAGCGAATTTGATCTCAGCTTCATCATATGTTGGTGGTTTAATTTCTTTCATGTTAAGTACAATTTGGTCACTTAGGATTTTGTTGGGAAGAGTGTTATAGCATCCTGTTAGGAACTCGACTTTATGAGTGGTCCTTGCCATTTTATCAGCGCCATCTGCGATTTGTAGCACCCAATTATAAATATAATCTACCTGTTCACGCTCTGGAGCACGTACATAGTACCATACTCTTGAATACTCTGGGACAACATTTGGTTGACCACCACCAAATTCGATAACACTATGTATTCTTGCTTTGTCCATGATGTGTTCACGCATGTAATTAATGCCAACACTCATTAACTCAACAGCATCTAATGCACTAATACCGTTTTCTGGTGAACCTCCTGCATGTGCAGTTCTTCCATAAAAATGAAGTTTAAAACTATTTAATGCAACATTGCTACCGGTACCAGCTGTATTAGCTTGACCAGGATGATGACTTACAACAGCATCAACGCCTTTAACGTAACCATGTCTCGTTAACCAAACTTTCCCAACAAGAGTTTCTTCCGCTGGACACCCAAAAAACTTGATTGTGCCATTAATTTTTCCTTCTTCCATGGCTTTTTTTAAAGCAATTGCTCCCGCAATTCCACTTGTACCATGAATATTATGCCCACATCCATGTCCTGGTGCCCCTTCTTTTACTGGATCTTTGTATGGAACTGCTTTTTGACTTAATCCCGCTAAAGCATCTAATTCTCCTAAAATGCCAACCGTAGGCCCTTTTTCTCCATATGTCCAGCTAGCAACAAAAGCAGAAGGCATGTCCGCGATGCCTCTTTCAACTTTAAAGCCTTGCTTCTCAATATAATCTGCAAGCAGTTTACTGGTTTTTTCTTCCTTTAAACCAATCTCAGCATATTCCCATGCTTTATCACTAATCTCAATAATTTTCTTTTTATTTTGTTCAATCCATCCATAAGCAACTTCTTTAACCATCAGTATCAGAAATAATCATCACATTCAAGTAATAAAACCAATGATAGAAAATCTGTTTTAACCTCCAATTAACCTCTTTTTGGACGAAATGAATAAGATATACCCAAGAAAAAGATTGATAAAACCTTGTAAAATATTGAAAACAGATATTAAAGGCAACATTCCAAGAGCTATATCAAATGGAATTTTGTAAAAAGTTGGTAAGACATACAAATTACTGATGCTTGTGGCAATTAATCTAGAAACAATCGCACAAAAACCACTAATGAAAGCGTAATAATTTTGTTTTATGTTTAATCGTTTTGTAAACTGTAAAGCAATTATTAAACCTAAAATTGTTGAAGTTTCTGAAATTAGTTTCATTGTTGCTCCAATTAAATCGGAACTTCTCATTAACATACCAACAAATACTATTATACTAACTACAATTGCTGATAGGAAGCCATAGAGTAAAAAAGCCATAATTATTGGAATTTCAGTGAAATCAAATTTCAGCATAGGCATCCATGGAAATTGAATTTTTAATCCAGAAAATTTTAGAGTATAATCAAGTACAACAGCTAAAGCAGCCATAAGAGCAGTCCCTGAGATCCAAATAGTTTTTCCCTTCTTGAATTCCATAGTTAATCCACTTAAACGATTTCGCTACTATCGTTTTATTTAAAAGTTTGCCAATCCTTTTCTTCTTTTTTTATCCGATAATTTTTTAAATGAAGTCTGATTATTCTGTGCGGTGCTAAGTGTGACCCACTACCAATATCTAATAGCGGAGTAGTTGATCTCCGTAGACTTTTATTAAGGACACTTAACTATAATCAACTTCTCATTCTATCAAACCTAGCAGAGAGGGGAGGTTCATTAACAAGTTTACTTAACAACCTTTCGAGAGAAGAGGGTGTTCCACTCTCAACTCTAAAACTCAACGCAAGGATTTTGAGAGAACTCAATTTAATTAGTTATGGGTCCTCAGTTAAAAGAAAAAAAGCTGAATTGAAGCCCCTTGGTACCTTTGTTCTCAAACTAATTGATAATCCACTGAGTTCAAAGATCAGGCTCTCTGATTAAAAGAGAGTTACTACCCCTTTTTTATTCCTTAGGCTTTTAACAGAGAACATACTAAAGATTATTGAACTATATCCAGCTTGCTTTAGGTGAACTCTTTGGCTGGTCTCAAAATACTTCTAGGCTTCGAGGTTGGCACAGGTGAAGAGGTCTACATGAACCTCCATCACACAGTGATAACTGGGATGACTCAATTATCTGGTAAAACAACTACTTTAGAAGCATTAATTTCACGTTCGAAAAAACAAGCTATAGCCTTTAAAACTAAACGAGGCGAAGGCGGATTTAATAATTATATAGAAATTCAACCCTTTTTCAATCAACGTGCTGATTGGCAATATGTTTCGAGTATATTAGAGGCTGTGCTTAGAGAAAAGATGCGATTTGAACGACCTTGGATTATGCGT
Source organism: Candidatus Bathyarchaeota archaeon (assembly GCA_016867505.1). Classification (GTDB taxonomy): domain Archaea; phylum Thermoproteota; class Bathyarchaeia; order TCS64; family TCS64; genus UBA8941. The sequence continues at coordinate 1,632 of VGJH01000035.1, read as the reverse complement.
GCAACAAAAAATACTAAAACCCTCCGAGAAGTTTTAGAAAACATACAACAGCTAAGAGCAGAATCAAATCCAACTACTTTAGCTGAGAATGTATACACCGCACTTGAAGAATATCTGAAGATTGTGGTTCCTCAGATCGAAAAATTCGAATTCAGTAAAAAACTGATGTTACATGAAGGAATCAATGTAATGGATCTTACATTGATGAGTGTCGAATTACAGAGTTTAGTAATCCAGAGCACAATGGAATTTGTGATTAGTAAACTACAGGATGTTATAATTATCATTCCTGAAGCTTGGGAACATCTTCCACAGGGTAGAAATACTCCTGTCAAATTATATGCTGAAACCTTTATTCGTAAAGGTGCATCTATTGGGAATTATCTATTTATCGACAGCCAAGATATTGCTGGAATTGATAAAACTCCCCTCCGTCAATGTAACAATTGGATTTTAGGTCGGCAAAGGGAAGGACACGAAGTCGAACGAGTTCGAGAACAACTTGGGAAGACTAAATTTTCAGCAGATGATATTAGAACTCTTCCTATTGGACATTTTTATGCAATTTTAGGTGATGAAATAAAGAATGTCTATGTGCTTCCCGCGGGTGTTCCCGACGAGTTGGGTAAAAAGGTAGCAAAAGGAGAGATAGACTCCTCAGAGGTGAAGAAATATTTGAGTAACCCAGGAGATGAAAATAAAAAAGAAGCACCTATTGATGTCCCCCAGCTTCTTCCAGCTCCAAATGATACAACTTTGAAAAGAATCGAAGATTTGGAGCTAAAAATAATTAAAATTGAAAAAGAAGCATCATTACTACGATCCGAGTTTGAACTTCTTAGAAGAGATATTACAAATATTAATTTAAAATTCAATGATATTATTAGCATTCAAAAACAAGATAGAAAGGAAGATGTTGTCAAAATTATTACAGAAAATACAACATTCAACATAGATGATCTAAATCTTCTCGTTGATCAAAGAATGCATCAGATATTAAAATATGATAGACCCACAACATTCGTAAATATTGATGTTTCAAGTGCTTTTAAAAATGCAATTAAAGACAATATACTAAAGCAAATTGCCTTTAACATACGTAATATTCCAAAGAATACAACTACAGCTGCAATGCTTATACATGAAAGAAAGACTATGAGAAGAGGCGAACTATATGGCTTGCTTTATAGTAGCATGGGTAAGAGAATGGATGACTTCTATAAAGATATTCAGCTTCTTGAAGAAGCTAAAATAATTAATTACAACAAGGATACTGGAATAATTAAATGGAGTCTTGGAGAATATTTAGAAAAGGAACTTGGAAATCTCTATGATGAAAATACCCGTAATGAATTTGAAAATTATTTAACCAGTTTATTATTACCAGCAAACAATTAATTTTTTGATTTTTTATACTTGTCCTCGGAATTTTCTTTCAATTTCTGCTTCGACAGCTAGACGATCTACTTTACCCATTTGTGTCATTGGTAAATTTGAAACTATTACAATTTTAGTTGGTCTCTCATAAGGCTGTAATTTTTCATTACAATATTTCAGGATTTTTTCTTCAAGCCCATCAATCTCTGTAGCCTTTTTTGGTACAATAATTGCTTGAATATCTGTTGAACAACG
>VGJH01000034.1 GCA_016867505.1 Candidatus Bathyarchaeota archaeon | reverse complement strand
GTTGAAGGAATTAAAGGGTTACCTGCGTCGTGTATGCTACCAATACGTGAAGGGATGAAAGTATTAACAAATACTCCAGCTGTTAGAGAATCACGTAAGGCTATACTTCAATTAATATTAAGTGAACATCCAGCTGATTGTCAGACATGTTATAAGAACCAAGAGTGCGAGTTACAAAGAATTGCATCTGATTTTGGTTTAAGAGAACTTAAATTTAATAGAAATTCAGTAAAAAAAGAGAAGCATCCAGAAAGTAAATACATAAACAGGGATTTAGATTATTGCATTCTTTGTGGCCGTTGTGTCTCAGTTTGTGGGGAAATCCAGACAGTCAATTCAATCGACTATTCTTTTCGTGGATACGACAGCAAAGTGAATACTCCTTACAATGTTGACCTAGCTGAAACTAAATGTGTAAGCTGTGGTCAATGCGTCTTAAGCTGCCCTACTGCTGCATTGAGTGAGCATAATGACATAACAAACATATATAACGAATTAGCAGCAGAGAAATTCACTATTGCACAATTTGCTCCAGCTACAAGAGCTGCTATTGGTGAAGAGTTCGGATTTAAACCTGGAGAAATTACTACTGGAAAAATAGTTTCAGCTCTAAGAAAATTAGGATTTAAAAAAGTATTTGATACGAATTTTGGTGCTGATTTGACGATACTTGAGGAAGGGACAGAATTCATTCATCGGATTAAAAATGGAAACCTACCTCTATTTACTAGCTGTTGTCCAAGTTGGATAAATTTTGCTGAATTATTTTATCCTCAGTTATTATCCAAGATAAGTACATGTAAATCTCCTCATGAAATGTTAGGTGCATTGGCAAAATATTATTATGGCAAAAAAAATGGTATCGATTTGAATCAAATATCTGTTACAAGCATTATGCCTTGCACAGCAAAAAAACAAGAATGTAATAGGACCGAACTCCGAGTAGATGGAATTAACGATGTTGATTATGTTATTACTACAAGAGAGTTAGTAAAAATGATTAAAGAATCAGGGATTGATTTTGAATCATTACCAAACGATTACCCTGATGATCCATTAGGCTCAAGCACTGGTGCAGCAGCAATTTTTGCTAATTCTGGGGGAGTAATGGAAGCAGCTCTTAGAACAGTTAGTGAATTATTGGATAAAAAAGAAATCAGGAGTCTAGAATATAAAGAAGTCAGAGGATTAACTGGAGTGCGAGAATCTTCAATTAACATTGCTGGTACTCAATATAATGTGGCTGTAACAAGTGGACTTGGAAATGCAAGGAAATTAATTGAATCTATCTTAAATGAAACAAAAAAATATGATTTTGTTGAAATAATGGCATGTCCTGGTGGGTGTATCGGTGGAGGAGGACAACCAGTAAACAATGAAAAATCAAATAGATTACAAATTTTAAAAGAACGATCTCAAGGTATCTACAACTTGGATAAGACTTTACCAAAAAGAAAAAGCCATGAAAATGAATCGGTGATTAAAATTTATAAAGAATTTTTAGGTGAACCATATAGCAAAAAAAGTCACGAATTGTTACATACAACATACAAACCCCGAAAGCATTGTGGATACTAAAAACTCATTTTTAAATCTACTAAGTTTAGCTTTTTTAGGAAAAATCTTTATATAAAAACAAGATGCGTAATGGTTAACGCGCCGCTGTAGCTCAGCCTGGGAGAGCGCTCGGCTGAAGACCGAGGGGTTGTGTGTTCAAATCACACCAGCGGCATACTTATTTATTCAAAATAATTTATCTATAACAAAATATTTTATTACATCCATAGGCCATAGATTTGAGTGAAAGAATTTATTATAAATGCATAAACTGCGGAGAATGCTGTAATCGGTTATTAATTGAAAGGCAAGGCGTAAAAAAAGGATTACCCTTATTCCCTAATGAGACAAATTTATTTAAAAAAAGCGAAATCTCACCGGCTTATGGACTTGGCGATGACCCCAGAAAAAACGATTTTAAAATTTTTGCTTACCAAATGAATAAAATGATTTGTCCACACAGAAAGTTTGGTGGATGTGTTATATGGTCTTATAGACCAGCTATATGCAGGGCTTATCCTCTTATCCCTACAATTAATCAAAATAATGAAATTATAAAAACAATAGATTTTACATGTACCGCTCTTTACAAACTAAAATCAAATTTTCCTCAAAATAACGTTCATATTGATTCATTTAGCATTCAAGAAGAAAATGAAAATTATCCTCAAATTACTCAAATAACTTTAAAGTTATTAAACAACATAAACGAGGCTTGGTTTTTTGATTTAAATAAAAAAAAATGGATTCCCTTTATTACTATGCTTGTGAGTTAATGTATTTTTAATTTCTTAAAATAAATAGATTTAAGCTAGTGCAATTCTACTATTGGCTGATAAAATGTCAGATATATCTCAGCTTCCAGCTAATGTTCAAGAAAGAATTGCTAGACTTCAGCAATTACAAAACACAATGCAACAATTGTTAAGCCAGAAACAAAGAATTGAACTTGACGATGCTGAAACTGAAAAAGCTTTGAAAACATTAGAAGAGTTACCTGATGGTGTTAAAGTCTACAAATCAGTGGGAGCAGTTTTAGTAGAAAAAGAAAAATCAAGTGTTATTAAAGAATTAAAAGAGAAGAAGGATTTTCTTGAAATGAGAGCAAAAGTTCTCGAAAAACAAGAAGAGAAAACTAAAGAGAAATTACAAGGATTACAGGAAACCCTTCAAAAGGAATTGAAGGGACCTAGTTAATTTCTACCGCCTAAAAAAACCCGATTTCTTTTGTTGCCGCTGTTGTTGCTGTAGTTGTTGTTGCTCCACTGCTTTACGAATAGCTTGTTCACTTTCCCATAATGGTTTTGGATCCACACCGAGTTTGAATATATTGTTCAATGCTTCAACTGAGTCTCCTGATGCTCCATAATCTATATTTGTTAATTTCATTGTGGGGATAAATAGAATTGTCCATGGAAGTTTTTTTGCTATGCATTCTTCCATCATACTTGCATACAACCCTGAGACTGCACCTTCTCTTAGAAGTTGAATACCTAAACTAGTCAATTTTTCTTTTTCAGTGCTATACCCCACAACTTTAACATTTGCTGGCAAATTACCAAATGGAAGACCTTCTATAGCAATAATGTCTGTTACGCCTTTATTTTGTAGCCATGAAATCAGCTTATGTGTGATTGGCCAACAACCTTCAGCAGAGATAAGGTTTTCAGTAATAATGAAAAGTCGCTCGCCCTCATCATCTACATAGATTCTAAACGATGAATAAGGTTCCCCATCAACAAACAAGAGCATTGGTGGAGTTTGTAAAGATTTTACAGAAGCAACTTGTTTAAAATTTTTTGTTCTAACAATATACATTAATGATGTATTACCAATAAATCCAGCTCCAGCAAAACCAAGTAGTGCAGTATAATTTTTTTTCTTTATTGGAATTGATTCAATAATGCTTACTTCACTCAAAGTTACACCTAGATAAATAAGCAACCGACAGTTTAAAAGAAATACTCTTCCCCTAATGAAATATAGATAAGAATCGTCAATGAGGCAATAGTTAATGGTTCAAAAATATCAAAAAATAATAAATTATTTTAATGGAGATATTGCTATCATGTGTCATCAAAATGCTGACCCTGATGCAATCTGCTCTGCTTATGCTTTAAAAAATCTGATAAGAAAAGAAAAACCTGATTTAAACGTTGACCTTATTTTACCTAATGAAACAAATAAATTAGGGAAAAAAATTATAAAAAAATATTATATAGAAATAGTCACTACGCCTCGTTTAGATTATTCAAATATTTTTGTTGTTGACACAGGTAGTTTGAATCAACTTAAACCTCTTGATGAATGGATAATATCCAACAAAGCTCCTAAAATCCTCATAGATCATCATGTTAGAGATAGTCGCTTTACTAAACTATTTGAATCAGTTCTCTTAGATGAATACGCGACATCTACTTCTGAAATAGTATATCAATTATATAATAAAATGAACCAAATTCCTGATAACCAAATTGCTAATATTTTATTATGTGGAATTGCATACGACTCAAAAATATTTTCTATTGGAAACGCTTCAACCTTTAAAATAATATCGAAATTAATTAGCTCAGGCGCATCAATTTATGAATCAAAAAAGATTTTATCTAGCGAAATGGAGTTATCAGAAAAAATTGCACGCTTAAAAGCTTCTCAAAGAATGAAAATTCATAGAAAAGATAAATGGATAATTGTTACTGCAGAAGTTAGCTCATATCAAGCATCAGTGGCTCGAGGAATATTAAATTTAGGAGCAGATCTAGCAATAATTGCTGGAGAAGAAAAAGGAATAATAAAATCAAGCTTAAGAAGTACTGAGAAATTTTTTAAAGAAACAGAATTAGTTCTTGGTGGAATTTTTACTAAAAGCCTAGCTGAGGAATTTCATGGAACTGGTGGAGGCCATTCAACTGCTGCTGGAATAAATGTGAAAGGAAGTCTTGAAATGTATTTAGAGAGTGCAGTCAATTCTGTATCAAACTTATTAGAAACCATTTAATCAATTTTTTTCAAAATCGAGAGTTAAATAAAAAATTAAAATCATAATACTTTCTTTAAATATATTATAGGTATAGCTAATATACTTGGAAATAGTTTTCATAACGAAACCTGTAACTATTGAGGAAAAATCCTTGAGCATAATTGAAGTTAAAGATCTTAGCTATTCTTACCCTAATGCTTCAGTTTTTGCTCTTAAAAACATAAATCTCTCAATTAAACCAGGCGAATTTATAGTTTTAACTGGGCCTAGTGGCTGTGGTAAAACAACTTTTTGTCGTTGTCTAAATGGATTGATTCCTCATTTTTATAATGGAGTTCTAACAGGTGATGCCATTGTATCAGGTTTATCTATCAAAGATCATAAGATTGTTGATCTCGCAAAGACTGTTGGAATGATTTTCCAAAATCCTGATAATCAAATTTTTGCTTTGACTGTGGAAAAGGATGTTGCTTTTGGGTTAGAGAATCTAGGAATTCCTAAAAAAATTATGGTTGATGAAATTGATTGGGCTACGAAACTTACAGGAATATATCATCTGAAAGAACGAGGTACGCATGAATTATCTGGAGGTCAAAAGCAGCGATTAACAATTGCTTCAGTCTTAGCAATGCATCCAAAAATAATTGTAATGGATGAACCAACTAGTTTCCTTGATCCTATAGGAGCTGAAACAATTTTTGAAGTTTTAGATAAACTAAACAAAGAGCAGGGAATTACTATCATATTAATTGAACACAGAATGGATCTTGCTGTCAAATATGCTGATAGGATAATTATATTTGATGATGGACAAATTGTTAATGATGGAGAGCCTTCAGAAATTTTTAGTGCAGAAGAAACTCGATTATTAGGAATAGGGATACCAAAAATCCTTAACTTATCAAAAAAATTGTTACAAAGAGGTTTTAACGTAAACCATCCTTTAAATTATGAAAATTTATATCAATTATTAATCCCAAAGCTTCAAAAAGTAATTCCCAACAAAAAAATATCTAACTTAAATGAATACGATGATTTTTCCGGATTACATCAAAATAAACCAATAATAACGGTTGAAGATGTAACTTTTTCATATCCTAGTGGCGTTGAAGCTTTAAAAAATGTTTCTTTAACAATTCATGAAGGTGAATATGTAGCAATAATGGGTGAAAATGGAGCAGGTAAAACCACTTTAGTCAAACATTTTAATGGTTTACTTAAACCAAAAAAAGGTAAAATATTGGTTAATGATATTGATGTTTCAAAAACGAGTGTCGCAGCTCTGGCACAAAAAATTGGTTTAGTGTTTCAGAACCCTGATGATCAATTATTTGCTGAAGATGTTAAGGAAGAAATCAGTTTTGCATTAAGAAATTTTGGCTATAATGAATCTGTTATAAATCAAAGAGTTGAATGGGCATTAAATTTACTGGATATTAAGAAGTATAAAGATACAAGCCCATTTATTCTAAGTGGTGGAGAAAGAAAAAGAGTTGCATTAGCTTCTGTTTTAGCATGGGACCCTCAAGTACTTGTTTTAGATGAACCAACCATCGGACAAGATTATGGTCAGAAAGAAAAATTAAAGCATTTTTTAACTCAATTATGCACACAAGGAAAAACCGTTGTAATAGTTACACATGATGTTGAATTTGTTGCAGAGAGTCAACCAAGAGTTGTATTAATGGCTAAAGGCAGCATTCAGGCAGATGGTTCAGCAAAAGAAATTATGTCAAACTCAGAAGCATTGAAAATGTGTTCAGTTTCACCACCTGAGATAACTAAACTATTTCAAAAACTGTCAAGTTATGGTTTCCCAAATGATGTTTTAGATGTTGATGAAGCAGTAAACATCTTCACTAATCATTTAAAGGAGATTCAAAAATGAGTTTATTAGAGGGTCTCAGGTTTACGAGAGGTGATTCGCCACTACATCGTTTAGATCCTCGAGTAAAATTTTTGCTGACAATTGTTATATTTAGTTCGTCTCTGATATTTTTCGAAATTATTCCATTGACGATAATATTCATTTTACAGATTCCATTAATGATCATTGGTAAAATTTGGCGAGAATGGTTAAAAACTCTTAAAGGTGGATTATTTTTAGCAGTTATAATTTTTTCTACAAATATATTATCCTTCTATTTCTTTAGAGGACAGCATCTATCAATGGATATCATTGAATTTTCTTTAGCCTTAACAATAAGGTTTCTTGCATTAATCACATCCTTTAGCGTTTTTTTCCTAACAACTTCTCCAGATAAACTTAGCCTTGCATTAGAAAAGATACATATTCCATACGAATTCAATTTCGCATTCATAACAGCAATAAGATTTGTTCCAGTTTTAGCTGAAGAAGCTCAGACAATAATTGATGCGCAAAGATCCAGAGGACTAGAATTAGATAAAGGAAATTTTTTAACACGTATAAGAAAATATCTGCCTATTCTATTGCCTCTTATAATAAATTCAATTAGAAGAAGCCTTGAATTAGCAGAATCAATGGAATCAAGAGCTTTTGGGGCTACAAAAAATAGAACCAATTTATTCGAGTTAAAATTAACAAATTCTGATTACTTTTGGTTAATTTTAATGGTTTTTATTACATTTATACTAATATACGTAAAATTATACTTATCCCCTTTCCCAAGTCTTTTTGGTAACTCAATAATTTTTTAATTTTATTCAATCTTATTATATACGATAATTATCGGAATGCTTATATAATTACTAAATGGAAAAATGTCGATATCAGTGCGTATCACTAAATACTGTATGAGGATTATTTATGGAACCTAGAAGAATACAAAAAGTTGGCTATTCAACGTTATCAGTTTCTATTCCAATGAATTGGGCAAAAAAAATGAATGTTAAGAAGGGAGACATAGTTTTCCTTAATGAGGAAAATGATGGTGCTTTACGTATTGCACCCGAACCAGCTAAGACTGAGGATACGAGTGTCTATGTTGTAAATGTTGATGAATGCGATAATACAACAATTCTTGCTAGAGTAATCGTTGGTAATTATGTTTTAGGTAGAAATATGGTTCGGGTAGAGTCTTCTCGTAGACTAATGCGTGAACAGATTGAAAGCATAAGAGAAGTAACTCAAAGGTTACTTGGAATTGGAATAATTGAAGAAAGTGATAAACATTTATTGCTTCAGTGCAGTATTGACTCAAAAAATTTCCCACTTGAAACTGTTATTCGACGACTTTATGTGATTACTAGTATAATGTTCAAAGAAGCAATTGATAGTCTTATTGATAGAGACATGGAATTAGCAAAAGATGCTATAACTCGAGAGCATGAAGCAGATACAATTTTTTGGTTATTAAGCAGGTTACTAGCTTCTGCACAACAATCAAGGGCAGTTGCAGAAAATATTGGAATCACCGATTCTTTACAGACAGTTGAATTCTATTTAATAGCTTGGTATCTTGAGATGATTGGAGATCGACTAAACATGATATGCAATAACATACTAAAAATGAACCAATACCGTAAAAATGACGATAATGACCTCATAGAAAGACTTTCACAGATGGCATTAATCAGCTTTACAATGTTTGATAAAGCAATTAAAAGTGTAATTGAGAAAGATCTTAAAGTTGCAAGTGATGCAGTTGATCTTTATGATGCTGTACAACAAGAAGAAGAAAAATTATTAAAAGAATTTCAAGAATCGAAATCAGAATTAACTTCACGTTTTAACCAAATTGCATGGGAATTAAAAATTATTGCAGAACACAGTTCAGCCATATCCGAGATCTCAATTGATTATATCCTTCGAACGAAAAATGACATATGCTGGGTAAAAAAACAAGAAAAATAAAGAAATTTTCTCACCGCATTTTTTAATAAAGAAAAATCGAATAATAAAACGATGAATTAGTAATATAATACTTTTGTTTAAAAAATAAATATAGTATATACTATGAAATACTTTTCTTTTATCGTAAAAATATTTGATTCATTTTTATTTTTACAATAAAATATTTTAATTTAAAGAATATTGTTTAAAAAAACATGCTAAATTGACTTCTCAAGGAAATGCGATTATTAAATTGATATAATCATTATTTAAGCTCTTAAATAAATAGGTTTAAAAGATTCTTTTTTCAGTCTATAGACAATTCGAATAAGGATTTGACAATCCATGCCAAGATACAAGCAGACAAGTGAAATACTTAAGCTGATGCGCGATAAAGAGCATATCAGAAACATAGGTATTATTGCACATATAGATCATGGAAAAACGACCATGAGTGATAGTCTTCTTGCAGCTGCAGGTTTAATGTCACCTGATCGTGC
>VGJH01000033.1 GCA_016867505.1 Candidatus Bathyarchaeota archaeon | reverse complement strand
GGAGGAAAATAAAACGGTCTGGCATAGTAATTTAGAAAAACGTAAAAAAACAGGCGGCAAAAAGAGGCCATATAGATCTAAACGGATATTCGATCAAGGTAGACATCCAGTTGAGACTTTGCTTGGAGAAACAAAAATAAAGGAAGTTAAAGGGCATAGTAGCTTAACTAAAACCAAACTTGTCATTGCAGAGTTTATTAATGTCTCTGATCCTGAAAGTGGCACAACTGAAAAACTTGAGATTCTTGACGTAATTAGTAATCCAGCTAATACAGACTATAATCGTCGCGGAGTCATAACAAAAGGAACTATTATTAGAACAGAAAAAGGGTTAGCTAAAATTATTTCACGTCCAGGACAAACAAGCACCCTTAGTGCAATAATTTATAAAGAGTAAATTTTTAAAACTCTAACCTCAAATATTCAAGAGGTTTCTAAATGCGGGACAAAGATAGACTAGTAATTTGGCCAATTTATTTTAATATTGAATTATCTTGGAATGAAGGCAGAAAAGTATCAAAGAACCTTGCAGTTAAACAACCAAAAATTGAAGAAATCATAAAAGCAGCATTAGAAGCTGGATTAAATCCTGAATTAAATAAAGAAGCAGCTCATCCAAAAAAACCATGGATAAAAAGTGGTTCAATAACAATTAATAAGAAACTACCAAAAAACGAAGCAATAAAAATAATTGCTAAAAAATTATTAAAATGATTAATTATATAATTAAAAAAATATTTGATGATTATTGACAATACAATTATTAACCTGAAAACATTAAAGTTGTTGAAATAACCACATGAAACCAAAAAGAAAAGTTGGGCTTGTCCTACATATTTCGAAGAGTACAGGTAATTTAATATTAAAAGCTGAAACCGATGTCGAAATTGGTGAAAGTGCGTTAGATAAATCTGGTAAACGAGTTGGTGTTATATACGATTTTTTCGGTCCCGTTGATACACCATATATTGCTGTTAAGCCACGATCATTAGAAGAGTCAACAAAAATTATTGGTGAAGTATTATATTTGGAAGAAAAACAGAGAAAAAGAAAGAGATAATAGTTCACATTAAAGATCCCGAAAAATTTTTGCTTTTTTCATGTAAAAAATAATGGAATTTATGCGAAACTGCGTAAAACGTATTTTTTTTAAGATTCTTTACGATGAAAGTAATTTTTATTTCTGGAACTGAATTAAAATTATATTTACACTATTTTTTCATCACTGTCTTGGATATATTTTATATTCCAGATATACTGGTTTGTGGGGAGGAGAAAAAAGAGGGTTTTGTCCCTAGAAGCATGTACAAGAGTTTTGATTGGTGGAACCTTAATTGATGGAACGGGTAAGCCACCAATTAATGATAGCATTGTGATAATGAAGGGCGAGTATATTCTCGCTGCTGGTAAAAAGAGTGAAATTGGTGTCCCAGCAGGCTCAGAAGTTTATGATGTCTCTGGCATGACTGTTATGCCTGGATTAATCGACGCCCATTGCCATTTTGGAGGCATGGGCACTTCTATGCTTAGAAACGTTGGTCTCAGAGACACACCTACGTTATCAGCTGCTATGGAGAAACTTAAAGCTCGGAGCAAAGAACTAAAAAAAGGTGAATGGATTCAAGGTGGTGGATGGGATGAATCTAAATGGCCTGAAAATAGGTATCCCACCAAGATTGACCTTGATGCTGTAACCATAGATCACCCAATTTTTATTAGCAGAATCTGTGGACACGCAGCTATCGCTAACAGCATAGCACTGAAACTCGCTGGTGTTGATAAAAACACTCCACAACCAACACGAGGATCCTTTGATGTGGGTTCCGATGGTGAGCCAACTGGTGTATTCAGGGATTGTGGAGGAATGGTTAGCAAAAATATCCCCCCGATTAGTGACGAAATGTTGGTCGAAGGCTTATTAAAAGCCTCCAATCATGCTCTAAGCCTTGGCTGCACCGGTATCCAAGACGCTGGAATAGGTGCAAGAGCAATAAAAGCATACCAAACAGCTCTTGAGCAAGGGAAACTGAAAGTCAGAGCCTATGTCATGTTGAGTGGTGAAGCACAAGACCATTCATATGCTCTTGGTCTAAAAACTGGTTTCGGAAATGATATGCTCAAAATTGGCTGCACAAAATTAATGATTGATGGCAGCTTAGGAGCGAGAACAGCACTATTATTTGAACCATATACAGATGATCCATCAACAAAAGGCTTACCAATGATGGATCCCAATCTATTAAAAGAGAAATCAAAAAATGCTCATATAAACAACTCGCAAATTGCGATACATGCGATCGGAGACTTTGCAATCGAGTATGCAATTGATGCGATTCAATACGCACTAAAAACTGAACCAAGAAAAGATCATAGACACCGAATAGAGCACTGTGAAATACTTACAGCTAGCCAGATTGAACGAATTAAAGAACTCGGTATACTTCCCTCAGTTCAACCAAACTTTGTTGGGGAGTGGGCTGGACCAGGAAGCATGTATGAACAAAGACTAGGAGCAGAGCGAAATAAATTAAACAACCCATACAGGTTCCTCATTGACGAAGGAATAACCATCGCATTTGGAAGCGATGGAATGCCCTTTGGTCCAATTTATGGACTATGGAGTGCAGTAAATCATGGCATTAAAGGAAGCAGAATAAGCCTTGTTGAAGCAGTAAAATGTTATTCACTAAACAGCGCATACTCCTCATTCGAAGAAGACCTAAAAGGCAGCGTTGAACCAGGAAAATTAGCTGATATAACCATCGTTGAAAACGACTTAACAATCATACCATCAGAAGAAATCAGAAATGCCAAAGTCTACATGACCATTGTTGGTGGAAACATTCTATATCATAAAGGTCTCTAATTTTTTTAAAAATCATACCCTTCCTATACATTTTCTAATTGTTTTTAGACTATGATTTATTACATAATTTTGGATTAGATCCATCATGCTACCAATAGGAGATGAAAATACATCACAAAGAACATTCCCGATTATTACATGCTTGATTTTAGCATCAAATCTAATTGTTTTTCTGATGGAGCTTGAAGGTGGTAATATATTTCTAATGAAGTGGTCTTTTATTCCACCAAGATTCCTGGCAAATCCTCTTCGAGATTTCCCGACCATATTCACAGCTATGTTCATGCACTCTGGATGGTTGCATCTTCTAGGAAATTTATTATATTTATGGATTTTCGGAGATAATGTTGAAGATAGGTTAGGTCATGCAAAATTTTTGTTATTTTATCTACTATGTGGAGTAATTGCTACATTTTCTCAAATGTTTGTTGATCCAATCACCTATATTCCTAACCTAGGGGCATCAGGAGCAATTGCTGGTGTATTAGGCGCTTATATTATCATGTTCCCAAGAAGCAGGGTATATGTATTAATGGGCAGAGGAGTAATTCCTGCGCCTGCAATTCTTGTAATAGGGTTTTGGATAATTTTACAACTAATAAGTGGATTAGACACACTTTTTGGTAGTATGCAAATAGGTGGAGTAGCGTATATGGCTCACATAGGTGGGTTTGTAGCAGGATTAATTTTCACACTAATACTTAATCCTAAACAAACCAAGTTTGATTATTAGTTATTTGACCCTCATGAATAATTTTTATCATTAATTATTCTACTATCATTTAAAAGTTAATATTGTTTTATATTTTCTTGTAAATTTAGATGGGCAAAATTCTTTTTTAACTTTAAAAAATAATTTTTTTAATTTAATAATTAATTGATTAATAATCTGAATAATTTATTCGTTAAATTATGCTTTTTTTCCTAGTCTTTTTATTATTTTAGCCGTTTTATGTCAAATATTTTATATATGCTAAATCTATATTTAAAAACCGCTAAACGGAGAATCAAAATTGTTCGAAGTTAGTCAAATTAATCTATCAGATGGTTTTGTAGCTGGAAGAATGCTTGGATTAGTAGGTCTTTTGCTGATTATGCTTGCTTCTGCTTACTTTATCTACATGGCTCGGAAAGGAAAAGTTCCCAAAATTCGACGTATTGCCGGCATTGATGCTATCGATGAAGCGATTGGTAGAGCGGTTGAGATGGGTCGACCCGTTATGTGTTCACATGGAATCGCTGGCCTAACTGAGGCAACTACTGGACCGCAGACTATTGCAGGTTTAGGTGTAACTGCTTATGTTGCGAAAAAGTGTGTTGATGTAAGTACACGTTTAATGATTCCTGTAAGGCAGCCAAACGTTTGGCCAATTGCTGCTGACATTGTAGAAACTGCATACAGAATGGCTGGTAAGCCACAAGAGTATAAATCAAGTGATATAATGTTCTTAAGTACTGATCAGTTTGGTTTCACCTCAAGTTATATTGGTATTTTAATGAGAGAGAAACCTGGTGCAAATATTATGGTTGGCGCTTACTGGGCTGAATCTATGCAGTTAGCTACTTCTGGTGCCCGAGCAGGTTGTATCCAAATCGCAGGTACTGCTGCAGTAGCTCAGATACCCTACTTTGTATTAGCCTCAGATTATTGCCTAATTGGTGAAGAGATCTATGCAGCAAGTGCTTATGTCTCAGGTGAAGGAGAACAAATTGCCTCACTTGCAGGACAAGACTTTGGAAGACTAATAGCAGTTGGAATAATGCTATTAGGTGCCTTACTAAATACTGCTGGCATCAAAATGATAATAGATTTATGGAGATGGTGATATAAATGTCAAGTCTACTTAAAAGAATAGAAATCCCAATATTCCTAACAATAGTATGTTGTTTGTTACAAGTTGTACCATACTATTTTTACTGGAAACCATTGGATGATTTTGCTACAAGAGAAGCACAATGGATGAACCTAATAGTAGCAACAGCAACATTTATCGGTTTAATTTCTCTAGTTCAGGTTCATGGAGCAAATGTCCAAAAAAGATCAAAAGGATGGTATTTCAGCGTCGTTACTTTAGTTTGTGCGGTCTCTTTTGCTATAATTGGTCTACCCCTTCCCGAATATGGTTTAGGATCATTATCTTATTGGTACCTTTTCTTATATAATAACGGTCAAGTGGCACTTAGTCAAGCTCAATTTTCGTTATTAGCTTTCTTCATGACTAGTGGTGTTTATAGGGCATTCAGAGCTAGAAATTTAGAATCAGGACTGGTTCTGGGTGCTGGAATTCTCACTGTCTGTTATAATGCACCAGCAATTGTAGCAACATATCCATTCTTTGCTGATATAAGAGGTCTATTGAATGACATACCTAACTTAGCACTAAACAGAGCTGTAACAATTGGCGCAGCATTAGGAGCAATAATTTTAGCTGTTAGAACTTTGCTTGGAATAGAACGTGGTTATCTAAGAGGAGGAGGAGATTAAATTGTCAATATTTGATAAATTACAAGATATAGACATAAGAATAATCTACCTTCTAGCAATGATATCTGTCTTCTATCCTTTAATAAGCCCAATGGGATTACCCATAAAAATTGGTGCCCAATCAACGAAATGGTATAATTACCTAAACACTATTCCTGATGGGAGTGTGGTTTTATTTTCTCCCAATTTTGGTGCTTCAAGTCTGTCAGAACTTTTACCAATGACTGTGGCTACTTTACACCATTTATGGTCAAAGAACGTTAAAGTCGTGGTTGTAGCATTTTGGGCTGATGGACCAATAATGTTCAGGACAGCTAAAGGATTAGCAGTCCCTGAATCATATGGTAAAGTATATGGTAAAGACTACATTGAATTAGGCTTTGTCCCAAATGGCGAGACTGGAATGAATAACCTAGGAAAAGATGTCTTAGGAACATGTTCAGTTGACTATGTTAACAATCGACCAACAAGAGATTATGATATTATGAAAAACATCAAAGTAGCTACTGATTTTAATCTAGTTATCAGCATTGAATCTGGTACTCCTGGTTTTGATGGATGGGCTCGCCAATGGGAGACTGTATATAAAGTCAAATTCATTGTTGGTTGTGTAGGTGTTTCAATAGGAGGAATGCAGCCATATGTTAATTCAGGCCAGATACAAGCTTTGATGCCTGGATTATCACCAAGCGCTGAGTACGAGTTACTTATTAAAAAACCAGGTCTTGGAATAGCTTCAACCGATGCTATTACTATGTCACACTATCTAGTTATTGCATTTGTAATTATTGGTAATGTTGCTTACTTCTTATCAAAATTAGGAGGAAAGAAAGATGGTTGATACAATCACTCTAATTGGCATTTACATTGCAGTTTTCCTTACCCTTGGATTATTTACAATACTTTATAAAGAAAATGTATGGTTCAGAATAGCTGAAGCTATATACTTAGGGTTAGCTGTTGGGTATGGTATTGCATTTGATCTAAAATATCTTAGAGATCAGTGGAACTCTCCTTGGTCAAAAGAACCAATGTTAATGGTTGGATTTGCGTTAGCCATTCTTGTAGGTATACTTTGGTATGCAAGATTCAATAGAAGTGTCTTCTATCTCTATCGTTGGCCTTTAGCAATTACTGTTGGTACAGGAATTGGTATGGCTTTAAAAACCGTAATATTCTCACAGTTCCTAGATCAGATTAGACCACAAATTAATCTAAACCTTTGGTTACCAAATAACCCATGGCAATCACTATGGAATATCCTGGTATTCTTGATGGTTCCATCGGTTTTATTGTACTTCTGGTTTACAGGAAGTGGTCATGAGTGGGCTCCTATGAAGGTGGTTGACAAGTTTGCTAGATATACAATGATGTTAGGTTTTGGATACATGTTCGGAAACGCAGTTCTTGGCAGATACAGCTTATTCATTGGTAGAGCTCAGTTCTTACTTGGCATAACTCCAAACCCACCAGAAGCTCAACCAGCATTTTGGGTAATAGCTGCAGTAATGCTAATCACCCTGATCGGTTGGGACCTATATAAAAGGCAGAAATCTTAGTTACAAACTATCATCTACTTTTTTTAATTATTTTTCAATAACATTATGATGTTTCAACGATTTCTTTTTGAGAAGGATTCTGTTTATTAAATTGAGTTTTTGCTCTGAATGATCCAGCAACATTACTGATTACCAGAACTCCCATAATCCAGATATCAGACAAAGTCTTGTTACCTAAGATTGCAAAATAAAAAACTTCAATAATATACGTAAGAACTGCTGTAGTTATTCCAATAATTATGTGATCACCAGCAATTTTTTTTGTGACAAGATAACCTGCTAAATAACCTCCAACAATGTGTGGCAAAATTTTAAGCAAAAAAAATACTGTATCAAAAATTGAGTAAGGTTCAGGATTAACAAATATAGTAATAATTTCTACACCTAGTAATGAAAGTATAATTATACCTACAGAGAGAGCTGAACCAGCAAAGTATTGTTTTAAGTTATGGAGACTCAAGTTAATTCAATAAATATTCTAGTAATATTTAACTCAATTTGGATCTAGAATAATTATCCAACAGATTCATATTTACTATCGTATATGAGTTTCTGATTGAATTGGATTCTAGAAAGACGCCAACGATTACTGATTATTTAGCTGCAGGAGTCATAGCCAACTTTATTGTAACAATTTGGAATATGACACCAAACGATTACATTTTTTACTTGTTATCTTTACCGGTCTACACAATTGCTGGAGCAGTCTCCAGTTATCTAGTATGCACACGATCTTCAAGTGGATTTTTAGGCGTCGGGATAAAATCAGCTTTTATTTCATGGTTATGTGTAATCATTTTAATAAGCGTAATGACCAATGTATTAACTTCAGAGTTTATATTGACCCTGTTAATTACTTTCAATATAGGCTCCATAATTGTTGCTTATTATATTCAACGGAAAACTCTTAGAAATAAAATAATTGAGAACATAAATACAAGTGGTTAATAGAATATTTAGGATAATAAATTGTCAATTGGTGTATAAGTAATGGGTTACTACAAAGACCTTGATATCACTCCCGAAGAAGAAGAACGAATAATCCAAGGCGCAGCCGAAAAAATTCATTCACTACAAATGGAGACAATTGCCATCCTCTTGCTTGAAAGTAGTAAACCCTTAGTGTATATTGGTGGTGAGTTGGGAAGATTTCTAATTACTCCCTTTATTCCAGCAATAAGTGAAGACTTAGGTGTAAAAACTGAGAAATTATTTAGAATATTTGAGCAACGACCAAATGTTGAGAGGTTAATCAAGAAAATTGAAGCAATGCTTCTAGAAGATGAAAAAAAGAAAAAAGAAGAGAAACAAAAGAAAAATGAAAAAAAATCCCAATAATTTTCAATTTAGAATCCAATAAAAAAGTTATTTAATTTTTAATGTGATCCTTTAACCACTTTTTTAGAAAATAACTCACCGGTATCTTAGTCTCCCAGTGAGGATCATTGTAGAATCCTTCATGCCTAATAGTTACTAATTCATCTATTTTGGATGGACGGTCTTTTGAATTGTCCACATCATATAAGTGAATTGGATAATTGTATAAGTTTGGTAACTCTTTCAATTCATCAATTCTATTGCAGGCTAGGATAACTCCTGATAATACTGCTTGATGGAGGAAAATAATATAACGCTTATCAATATCATAAAATTTTTTAAAAATGGGTGAATTATAGGCTTCTTTAAATTTTTCAAACCATCTGCTCATAAGCTTTTGTTTTGGTCGAATTATTAGAAATCCTGCATTAAAGTAAGGTCTAATGGACTGACCATCAATATGTGTTTTCATTGGGAATACTTTCTCTGACTCAACTTTACAATAATCGTAGATTTGTCTCCAAAAATCGTTTAAAGGCTCATTTATTTTAGAGCCTACAAGCGTATGGTGGACTGGCATATACCCTAACTTTTTAGTTGAATCCAATAGATAATCTCTTGGTTCTTGTAGAATT
>VGJH01000032.1 GCA_016867505.1 Candidatus Bathyarchaeota archaeon | reverse complement strand
TTCTCTCCACCAGCTATGGGGATATCTGTTTTTGTTCTCAACCATGCTAAACCATCATAATCGTTAACCGGCCATATTGGTTCTTCAAGCCATGTTAACTCATATTTCTCTAGCTGTCGAACTGCTTTTAATGCTTCTTTTGGAGTCCATGCACCGTTGACATCAAGCATTACCTCCACATCATAGCCCACAGCATCCCTTACTGCTTTAGTGCAGATGACGCCATCATCTTTTCCCTGATGGATTTTTACTGCTTTATAGCCTTCTTCAACCCAATGCTGACTGATTTTAGCTACCTCTTCAGGTTTCTTGTACTCCATTAAACTCGCATATGCTTTTATCTTGTCTTTACAGAGGCCACCAAGCATCTTGTATACTGGAACATTATGTTTTTTTCCAATTATGTCCCAGAGGGCAATCTCTATGCTGCTGAGAGCATGAATTGATATACCATTAATCCCATGACCAAAACTGATGTGATATACCTTATTCCAGAGTTTCTCAACTTGAGTTGGATCTTCACCCAATAAAATTGGTTTTAACTGATGCTCAATATAGCCACTGATTGAACCATAAGTATAAGCAATTGCCTCACCATAACCATTAATCCCCTCATCTGTAGAGACTTCAACAATGATGTGTATTCTTCTCCTATTTGGGTAAGCAGAAACTGGATCCGTTTCTTTAAGAGGAATCATCATTGAATAAGTCTTAATGTCGGTTATCTTCATCTCATGTTCATTGAATCTCGATGTTAACTAATTATATTAAATCTTAGAATATTAAGAACACAAACCCATATGCTTGAATGCTTTTATCACCATGAAAGCAGGATTTTTCAAACTATTTGCATAGCTTTCTGGAGCTTGTTCCTTAAATTTTTCAGTTGGTTTTGGTTCAGTTAACCGTTCAACGAAGAATCCTGAATTATATAGGGCTTCAGTATAATCTTGTAAAGGTCTTCTATAGGTGTGAACTTTAACTGGCTCAGCTGTGAAGCCATTCCAATCCCAGGAGATAACTTCAACCCTATAATAGTCATCTGATGGTCGATAAATGAAATCTATAACAGGATGCTGTATGCTGAATAGAAGGGATCCTTGAGGTTTTAATACTCGATTGAATTCTTTGAAAACAGGTTCTAACTCATCAAGATAATGCATAACCAAAGATGAAGCAACAAGGTCAAATGAGCCATCTTCAATGAAGTTTAATGGTTCCCTAAGATCGTGAAGCTTTAAAACAGCTTTATTCTGAATACGTTTCTTTGCTTGCTCAAGCATCTCAGGACTGGCATCGACACCTGACACCAAGAACCTCAGCACCATGACCAAGAAACCATTCAGTTAAACTACCAGTACCACACCCAGCATCAAGCACTCTCAAACCAGCCACATTTGGCATCATTTTTAGTAATTCAGGCCGTTCATATTCTGCATTATGTAGCTTAACATCAATAATGGCAGCATATTTTTCAGCTAACTTGGCGTAAGCATCGTAAGCAATGAATCGATCCTTCATAAATTAAAAAGAATGAGACTGGATTAAAAATAATTGCTTATAACAATTAATTTTCAAACTATACTAATAGATTGAAATATTGTGAGCTGCTTTGACTGTTAACATTTAAATCGCTTAAATAAATAGGTTGATGTGATGAGTGAGAGTATACAGGAATACCTTGAAGCTATCTATGCTTTCAATGAAGTTAAAAAAACTGCTAGTAACAGAGAACTCTCTAAAAGACTTAGAGTTGCTCCACCAAGCGTAACTCAGATGCTTCAGAAACTAGCTAGAGACAACATAATCTTATACCTGCCATACAAGGGCGTGATTTTAACAGGTAAAGGCACAGCTATGGCACAGAAAGTCGTCCGTAAGCATCGTCTTATAGAAACTTTTCTCCACGATGAACTGGATTTGCCTAAAGAAGCTCTCCACGAAGAAGCATGCAAGCTAGAACATAGTGTTAGTGAAGAAGTATCATCAGCTATCTGTAGGAAAATTAATAATCCACAAGTATGCTCTGATGATGGAAACCCCATTCCACCGTGCATCAACCTAACTGATTGCCCCAACTGCCCAACATCAAAAGATAATAATCGTTTAGTAACCAAACTCTCCAAATTGACGCCAGGAGAGAAAGGAAAACTAATCTATATGGAATCCTTAAACACGAATTTTAAAATAAATGATATAATCACCGTGACTAGAGCGGACTTTTTTGATGGCCCCATAGAGGTTACCTCAAATAATATGAAGGAGGTAATAGAGAGAGAGCTTGCTGAGAAAATATATATAGAGTTAGAACAAGACACCTCTACGAAGACGCATCCACATGGACCACACCACCAAACATAGGTACAAAGCTTAAATTATTAGTCACGCCTAAATTAGCCAGCACCTACAATGTACGAATTCCTCATACCAATTATTATGAGCCTGTTAGCAGGACTTTCAACTGGTATCGGAGGATTAATGGTATATGCCTTTGGACAACTTGAAGGAAAATTCCTAGGCTTCTTAATGGGCTTTGCTGGAGGAGTCATGATTGTAGTTTCTTTCACTGAACTTTTCATTGAAGCCTTGGATCTTGTTGGAATAGTATGGACCGTTGGTGCTTTTGCTGTAGGATCGATGGTTATGATGGGATTAGATCTTTTATTACCTCACATCGAGTTCGGGCAGTGGGAAGATGGGATAAAAGATAAGCTTCTGTTGAGGAGTGGGTTCGTGATTATGCTAGGAATGTCATTGCACAACTTCCCTGAAGGCCTCGTCGTAAGTGCAGGTTACTCACATTTACCAGCCTTAGGATTACTGGTTACAATCATGATATGCCTACACAATATCCCTGAAGGAATAGCAACAACGACACCATTAATCAGTGCAGGAATGGATAAAAAAAGAGCCATATGGTTAACAACACTATCAGGATTAACTGAACCAATAGGTGCAATAATCGGATCTGTGCTAATCTCTTACCTAGGTGGCGGTAATTTAGTAAATGGGGTAGCGCTTGCTTTCGCATCTGGTGTGATGGTTTATGTGACAATAGACGAACTCATACCGGTAGCACATGATTACTGTAAACCAATCTACAAACACTATGTGTCTTCAGGAGTTTTATGTGGAGTAATATTTGCACAATTAATATCATTGATAATTTGAAACGCTAGTTATTGCGAAGTGTTAAAAACCTTAAGATTGCAGATTTTGTCAATCTTTATATAAAAATATATTGTCATATAATAAAGATTTTTTAATTAAATAAAAAAAGTGAAAGTAATATAATGTGCCTATAGAATATAATTTTACTATATACAAATCTTTGAAAAGTGAAACGTGCATTTTGAATCCTATCTAAGATGCTTACCAGAATAAAAAAAATCCAGTTATTTTTTTCTCTCATATAAGAATAATAGAGTAATCATCATTCCGATTAATATGACTTCATAATTGTAACCAGGTATTCCTTGTTGATGAGCATCAATAACTATTGTTTTTTCCACCACTTGGTCTAAAATGGAAGTAATAGTCTCTGTTTTTAAACTGTACCCACTTTTAGTAGCTGAGAATATGTAGGAGCCTGGTGTAAGATTAGAGAATAAAACAGATCCTTCGGATCCTGTTTCACCACTTAAACTCTGTTGCCCAGTTGGCTGTGTAGTTGAGGAGACAGTAACACCTGAAATTGCTTTGTTGGAAGAGTCTTTAATAGAAATTTTAATAGATCCCTTAGCTGGAATCTTAGTTACAGTGATTAGTACTGTGTCTTCAGATGATGCCCCCCTGTCATCGATAACAGTTAAAAGCACAGTATAGTTACCAGGGTTTGCATATGTATAATTAATGATTTTTCCTGATAAAATGCTTGCATCACCAAGATTCCAGTTATATTTAACGATTGATCCATCTGGATCACTGGACATTGATCCATCGAGAGTCACTGTTGAGCCAGCGAAGCTGGTCTGGTCAGGTCCTGCATTGGCTATCGGCATCTTATTTGCTGGAGTAATAGTGACGTTTATTTGATCAGTAGCTGAACCTCCCCGATTATCAGTTACAACAAGTGTTACTGTAAAATTACCAGGAACTTGGTAAACATGATTAGTCATCTTTTGAGTAGAGTTCTGTGATCCATCCCCAAAGTCCCAGCTATATTTAATTATTGAACCATCAATATCCGTTGAATTTGATCCATCAAAGAAAACTATTGATCCAGCTATACTTACCTGATCTAGTCCGGCTTCCGCTTTTGGGAGCTGGTTGGGTACTACATCACTAAACTTTACTAGATAAGCATCATATTTACCAGCACCATAAGAATTTGTGTAACCAGCAACAACGCAGCCTCCATCCTTTGTTATCTGAACATTATATCCCAAATCATTTTGTTTTCCGCCTGCAGTTGTATTCCATTCCATGTTGCCTGAAGAATCGATTTTTACCAGATAAATGTCAACAGAGCCCGCTCCAAACGATGCTGTATTTCCAGCAATAATATATCCACCATCGCTTGTTTGTTGAATATAATTTGCTCCTTCACCTTTTTCTCCACCGTATGTTCTATTCCATAGTAACTGACCCGATGAATCGGTCTTTACAACATATACATCTCCAGTTGTATTGTTACTTGTTGTACCTGCTAAAATATATCCACCATCAATGGTTTCTTCCACAGAGTAGCATACATCATAACCTATTCCAGCGTATGTTTTATCCCATAAGAGCTTACCTGTATAATCTGTTTTTAATAAATAAAAATCAGGAGTCCAATCACCTGCACCAAATGAAGCAGTGCTACCACCTATAATGTAGCCACCGTCAGAAGTTTGATGAACTGAGAGCCCATAATCTGGCTTGTTTCCACCATAATGTTGCTGCCAGACTAAATTTCCAAAAATATCCGTTTTTATTAAATAAACATCAGATGATAAAGCTCCAAAAGACCAAGTATTACCAACAATGATGTATCCTCCATCGCTTGTTTGTTGTATTGAGCTACCTGCATCAAGATTGTTTCCACCATAAGTATAATTAAACTGCATTTTTCCTGAAGAATCTGTTTTTACTAAATATACATCTGATAAACCAGCTCCAAAAGATGAGGTGAACCCAATTAAAACATAACCGCCATCTATAGTTTGCTTAGCATCACTACACGCATCTCTTTGTGAACCTCCATAAGTCTTATTCCATATAAGGGTACCCTTGAAATCACAATAAATCAGATAAAAATCATCATTAACACCATATGAGGAAGTATAACCAGCGATTATAAAACCACCATTCAATGTTGGATAAACAGAAGAACCATAATCATCATAAGCCCCACCATAGGTATTATTCCACTCCATTGATATAGCTGAACAGTTTAAAGTTGGGAATAAAAAAAAGAAGATTAATAGGAAAAAGAAAAAATTTTTCATAAATAAATAGTGTAATTATCTAATTTAATTTTTACCCCTTGAAATACACTCTACAAGAAAATATTATTAAAACCAAGTCAATAAGTAAAAATCTCCTGTTAAATTCAAAAAGTGTAAATAATTCAAACAACTTATACTTTGTAGAGGGGAGCTGGGAGAAGCCCGGCTGAGAGGATGGTAAGCGTCGACCCTGTGAACCTGATCCAGATAATACTGGCGTAGGTATATGTTGCTTATCGTCAACCTGCCTAATGGTTGACGCCTGCATCCCCTCTAGGATGCATGAAAAGAATGGAGTCAAAATTTATAACAACGAGTGGAAAGATCGCTCTTCTAGCAGTCATGACTGCATTAACCGTAGTAACCAACCTGATTATGGTGCCTATGCCTCAGCCTTTAGCTGAGTATGACCTTACCTCAGTAATGATATATAGTCTAGGAATTTTTTAGGATTGTAGAAAAAATGGTGAATGCAATCAAAACTAGTTTAAAACCTGATAAATTAGAGAAAGCAGTGTTTGATGCCTTAAAAAACCTGGAACATATCGAGGGAGCAGAGAGGCTTATACCAGAAGTTGGCGTAAACATTGTTTATTCTAAACCATATCCAGCAAGCATTAATGATGTTGTAGCACTCGATGGAAGAGTCATTGTAAGTTGTGGGAAACCAAAAGCCTGTGGTTTGGTTAAGTATGGTGGATCAAAGTTCATTTCATCGGTGGTATTAGAAGCAATTAAACTGGATCCAACAAAAAGATCAGCCATTGTCATTAGGGGAGGAATCGATCTCGCTGAAGCTCTAATCACAATGGGCAAAAAAATATTGTACCTCCCACCTGAAAGCTCAAACTACTATTGCCCAGTCGCAAAATACCTAGAACACGAAAACTCAGTCTATGACGCATACAGCCACCCAGGAGCATTTGGGATAGAACCAACCACAACAATTCTAGCTGAAACACCAAAAGAGATTCTTGACATCATCAAGGAACTCGTATGTCGTATCTAAAATCGTTGAAATTTACAACAATCCATTTTTATTAGCTTAACTATTTTAAAACCAATCGAAGATATTCACCAGTATAGCTTTTTGGCGATTGAGCCACTTGTTCGGGGGTTCCTAGAGCAATTATTTCTCCGCCTTTTGAGCCACCTTCTGGACCCATATCAATTACCCAGTCTGCGTTCTTGATTATGTCAAGGTTATGTTCTATGACTATTAATGTGTTGCCACCATCTACGAGGCGGTTTATAACATGAAGAAGCTTGGTGATATCAGCCATGTGGAGACCAGTGGTTGGTTCGTCAAGTATGTATATGTTACCATGCTTGTTCAGCTCTCTGCCAAGTTTAAGCCGCTGGGCCTCTCCACCACTTAAACTTGAAGCCTCTTGCCCAAGCTGCAGATATCCTAAGCCAACCTCCTCAAGAAGACTTAGCCTTCGCTTAATCTCCTTATTCTCAAAAAACTCTATTGCATCAGTAACAGTCATTTGAAGGACATCAACAATGCTTTTTCCCCTATACTTTAGCTCCAACACATCATCCCTATACCTATGCCCTTCGCACTCGTCGCAGGTCATCGATACATCTTCAAGGAAGAACATCTCCACCTGAAGCCTCCCAGCGCCCTTACATTTGGGGCAGGCTCCTGCTCCATTGAAGCTGAAGAGGGATGGGCTTTTACCTGTTGCTGATGCGAATTCTTGCCGAATGATGTCAAAAACCTTCGTATAGGTTGCAGGATTGCTTCGGATGCTTCTACCGATTGGTGATTGATCAATCACTATTGCTTCGGGATGATCTCTGGCGAAATGGTCTAAAATTAATGTACTTTTCCCTGAACCAGCTACTCCTGTTATGCAGCAAAAGACTTTGGTTGGTATTTCAACATTCAAGTTTTTGAGGTTATGAATGTTAGCATTTTTTATTGATAACCAACTTTCGAGTTTCCTTCTTTCTTTACGGTTAATTGTGTATTGGGTTAGCATTTTCCCTGTGATTGAATCAGATTTCAGCAAATCCGAGTATTTTCCCTCAAAAACGATGTTTCCACCTAATGATCCTGCACCTGGACCAATATCTATGATCCAATCTGAAGCCTGCATCACCTGAGGGTCGTGTTCAACAACAAACAAGCTGTTGTCCTTCTCTTTTAATCGTTTAAGCATGTCAACGAGTTTACCAATATCTTTCTGGTGTAAGCCAATCGTTGGTTCATCGAAAATGTAAATCAGATCAACCAAGTCGCATCCAAGCTGGCTTGCCATTTTTACTCGTTGGCTTTCTCCTCCGCTTAGCGTCCCTGTGCTTCTGTTAAGGTTCAAGTAGCCTACTCCAATGTCGACGAGGTTCTGAATAATTGGGAGCATTCGTAGCAAAATCGGTTCAGCGATGGGATTATCATTTTTTTCTAACCAAGGAAGCAGCTCAGTGAACTCCATCTCAACCAGCTCTGGAATTGTTTTGCCATACAACTTTACACTGCGTGCAAATTCGTTTATTCTGCTTCCATTACACGCTTTACAAGGTTGACTCTTATAGAATCTTAACCCTTTAGAGGAGACAACACTAGCTTCACCAACTTCGGATAAACTTCGTCTCTGGATGGTTTCTACTACTCCCTCATACCATACTCTGTAGACCTGACCAGGCATAGGATTCTCAACAAGGCTCTTCTTAGTATACAGCAGCTTATCCAATTCATCTTTTGTAAAGTCTCTGAGTTTTTTATCTAGGTCAAAATAGTTGCTAGCGACAATAACTCTGTAACTAGCCATACCTGGCTGAAAATGAGGGTGTCTGATTCCACCCTCATTAATGGATTTATCATAATCGAGTAAGGCATCAATGTCTATCTTCAACTCATTCCCAATGCCTTTACAGACTGGACACATCCCGTATGGGTTATTAAACCCAAAAGCACGGCTGTCAGATGTTAAGGGTTCACCGCTTCGACTGAAAAGTAACCTCAGGTAGGTGTATAACTCGGTTACAGTCCCAACCGTTGATCTGGGATTCGCGCCAAGCTTTTTCTGATCAATTATGATTGCAGTTGAGATATTTCTAATTTCATCAACATCAGGCCTACTAATTTTTGGCAGCCTACGTCTAGCGAAACTGCTAAAAGTCTCAATTAATTGGCGCTGAGCTTCCTGATATATTGTGTCAAAAACAAGGCTGCTTTTTCCAGAACCAGATACACCAGTGAACACAACTAGTTTTTTCTTTGGTATGCTGACTGAAACATTTTTTAAATTATGTTCTCGTGCACGAACTACCTCAACATCAGTCAAAATCTTTCACCTAAATTAAGGATTTGATATGAAAGCGAAAGAACCCAACGGGTATTTATGTGAAGCGATTTTTAAAATAAGAATGAGAAAAAGTGTAAAAAATAAAGTATTTACTTCTTCAACTCTATGACTGCTTTTTCCAGCCTCTCCAAAGCCTGAATTAAAAGACTTTTTGGGCAAGCAATATTGATTCGCATGAAACCAGAACCACCATTACCAAACATTGTACCCCTATCCAGCCAAAGCTTCGCTTTCTTCAAGAAGAGATCGCTTAA
>VGJH01000031.1 GCA_016867505.1 Candidatus Bathyarchaeota archaeon | reverse complement strand
AAATATCTTTTGAGCACTATTTCGATTTGTATTACTCAAATACATATTTTAATCACCAAAACATACATTATACATCTAGTATTAAAACGTTTCTTTTAATGATTAAAATTTCTTTATTTCTTATTGAATTTTATATTATAAAGTCAGGTTTTTAGAAAAAAGTTCAACCCTGAGAAGTAAAGAAATTATATGTGGCAAGTGATACTCTGGCAAAGATTTCATCTATATTTGAATTATCTTTTTGATTTTTGCTTAGACAGGTTATAACATATCTAGTATTTGAAGCAAGAATAGTTATAATACTTGAGGAGTTTTTTGTGCTAAATAAATTACCAGTCTTCTGGATATATTTTATTTTTGAGGTTGGCAAATACTTGTGTACCTGATGCTCGTTGGCTTGGCACCTATCCAATAATGATAAAATTGTATCAGAATTTTCTTTACGCAACAGTCTGTTTTCAACAAGAGATACCATTAATTTATTCATATCATTTGGAGTTGTAGTGTTTTTGAAAGCAATGTTTTGATCAAAAGCTGATTTGTTAAGATTAGTTTTCAACTTCTCTTGGAATAAATTAAGGGTTTTTTCAGAGTCTGGAATTTTATTTAATCCAATTAAGTCAAATAATATTCCTCTGGATGTTGAAGAGATGGCGGTTTTTTTTAGACCAAGTTTTTTTATTAAATCATTTATGTTGTCTATACCAATTTTCGATATCAGAAGATCTGTAGCAGTATTGTCTACTTGTATTAGCATTAACTTCGCTAAATCTTTAAGACTTAATTCAGTTCCTTCAGCAAGGTCTTTTAGTATTCCTTGGCCAGGAACTTTATCTTCTTCTTTAAGAATAATTTTTTCATTTATGTTTAGTATTTGATTTTCTACTTGACTATACAACTCGATTGCTATGGGGATTATGAATAAATCAGCTAATGGAAATATTTCGTCACCATTAATTGAAGTAGCTTCTCCAGTGTTTAGGTTTTTTATGGATACTCCTATTAGATTTGATAATCCTTTGATTTCTTGAATAATTGTATCTTGGAGATCCATTTAATGAATATTATGCATGGGTAATCTTAAGCTATTACATAATTTTTTGAAAAAATTTATTCTGTATTCGATGTCTTATAATTGAGGAGGTTTTATGATAGAGCCAGAGTATGTTGCTGAAGTTGTTTCAATAGCTAAAAGTTGTAGTGCGGGTCATAAAGTCGGAGATAAATTTGAAATAAATACACATAAGACAGGTGGTATATGCGGTTATTGTTATCATGATCTTTTTCCAACTTTAATGAATTGTTGTTTTGGTGGAAAGATTCCTTGGATTGATCCTAAAGAATTCAAGTATGAATGCCCAGATAGATGGAATGATGTGAAATTTAAAGTCACTAGAAAAGAAGAATAGACGATTTCCTTTTTTATTTGGTTAATTTTAATTTACTTCTTACTATTTTATTATTATGTTAGGTTCAAAAGAAAAAATTGTTGAAAATTTATCTAATTTGATTTTTGAGTCATATGGCTCTCGTCTTACTGAGAAAGAGAAGGAAGAGATTAGGAAAAGCATTGAACAAACCTTCGAGAATTCAGTAAAACTTCATCAAATTAGCTTAGAGAATGGTGATGAGCCATTCAGTGTATTCATACCATACAGGAAGGAAAAGAATTGAGTTTTCTGGCTTTTAATTCAATTAAAGAATTATCAGATAAGCTTGGAGATGGTTCATTATCTCCTGTAGAATTAACAGGTTTTTTCCTTGAACGATTAAAACTACATGGGCCAAAACTGAACGCAGTTGTGACAATTATGGAGAATAGAGCCCATAAACAAGCATTTAAACTAAAAAAAGAGCTTGAAAAAGGGAAAATTAGATCACCACTTCATGGAATACCATATGGAGGGAAGGATCTTCTTGCAGCCATCGGTGCTCCAACTTCATGGGGGGCAGCACCATACAAGGATAGGGTATTAAAATATGATGCAACGGTAGTTTCGCGGTTAGAGAGAGCTGGTGCAATTTTAAGTGCAAAGCTTGCCATGATAGAACTTGCAGGTGGAATGGGCTACAGGCAACCTAACGCAAGTTTCACTGGTCCCTGTAAGACACCGTGGAACCTGAATTACTGGAGCGGGGGTTCAAGTAGTGGATCAGGTTCAGCTGTTGCTGCTGGATTGGTTCCATTTGCTATTGGTTCAGAGACATGGGGAAGTATTCTGAGTCCAGCGAATAATTGCGGAGTCTCTGGTTTAAGGCCAACATATGGAAGAGTCAGTAGGTATGGCGCTATGGCACTTAGTTGGACTCTTGATAAGTTAGGTCCACTCTGTCAAACTGCTGAGGATTGTGGTCTAATTCTTGAAGCCATCTCAGGTTTTGATCCACATGATCCTTCAACAACACGAAGAAAGTATAAGTTCGAAACCGTGCAGAAAGATTTCAGAGTAGCATTAATTAAAGGAAATATGATTGGAGCAGACGAACTCAGTAACAAAAATTTTGAGAAATCATTAAAAATCATTGAAAAATTTGCCATTGTTGATGAAATTACATTCCCAGAGTTTCCATACGAAGCTGTTACTAGAATGATTTTAAACGCTGAAGCTGCAAGCGCATTCGAAGATTTCATTGATGAAGGCTTAAGCCATCAGTTAACCGCATCAGAAGACAGGTATAATGGCTATTCTAGGCTCACTGTTTTAGCTAAAGACTATCTAAGAGCCTTAAGATTACGTGGAAAAATGGTTAAGATTGCTGAAGAAATCATGCAGAGTTATGATGCGGTTTTAGCTCCAACAAGTAAAAGAACAGCAGCACCAATTAATCAAGAATTTAGGCGAAATGCACCCACTACACCCAGTATTGATATTACGGGTTCTGTTGGTAATGGAGCTGGCCTACCATCGATTTCGGTGCCAGCGGGATTCAGTGAAGAAGGCTTACCAACCTGCATTCAATTTATGGGTAAGGCGTATGATGAGAATATCATTATTTCACTAGCAGTGGAGTACCAAAAACGTACAGATTGGCATAAAAAACATCCAAAAGAGTTTGAATAAAAAAGAAGATTACTTAGCCTTACTAAACCGTTCTTCTACAATTTTCCAGTTGATTATTCCCCAGAGAGCATCGACATAAACTGCACGATTATTCTGATATTTTAAATAGTAAGCATGTTCCCAGACATCAATAACTAGTAGAGGTGCAACACCCCAGATAGCTAACTTTTGATGATTCTCGGCTTGTAGGACAAGAAGCTGGTCTGCGTATTTATCCCAGACAAGGACTGCCCATCCTGACCCCTCAACTGCTTTTGCAGCTGCACCCATCTCAGCCTTAAGCTTATCCAATCCACCAAAACCAGTCTTAATCTGCTCAAGTAAATTACCTGAAACAGGTTCTTTAGACTCACTTTTAGGGCATAAATTCTCCCAGTATAGATTATGTAATACTACACCCGAACCATGAAATGACAAGTCTTTTGCTAGAGCTTTAATCGCTGAGTAATCTGATTTTTCCCTTGCCTCAACAATTTTCTTTAAAGTCGTATTAAATCCAGTTACATATGCTGCATGATGTTTGTCATGATGCAGTGTAACTGTATCCTTGTCAATAACTGGCTCAAGAGCTTCATAACCATAAGGTAGTTTTGGTAACGCATATTCTTTCATCACACTCAACTCCAGAAACAATGAAAACACGGAATTCGACTAAGATAAAGCTTGATATTGCCCAAAATACACCAAATGGTTTTAGCTTTGAAAGATACGATTCAGTAATGTTTCCGGGTGGCTCCATTTGGAGGATCTGACGCAGACTCTGATAGTAATGTTGGCGTGTTATGGTTACATAATTGCGATGATCTTGGTTTCAGGGATTCTGCCTTTACCAAAAAATGTAAGTAGGAAATTTTTACATGCAATGATTGGAAATCTGCCTTTTATAATGCCTTTTTTCACTAATCCATTTTTCCCATTTCTTGTTGCATCGCCTTTTGTGTTGGTGACATTTCTAGCAACTCCTTATTCTCCAATTAAAATTGCAGATAAACTAGGTAAACTGGGGGATCTGACAGAAGAAGGGCATAGCTTAGGTTTAGTCATGTATGCAGTAAGTTACTCAACATTAGCGTTGTTATACGGTGTAAAACCATATGTGGTTGCTGCTGGAATTTTACCAATGGCGTATGGAGATAGTTCAGCAGCTTTGCTTGGATATTATTATGGTAAACATAAATACAAATTTATTGAAACTAAAAGCATTGAAGGATCAATCGGCATGTTTTTAGGTAGCTTCCTAAGCATCACAGTGAGCATTGCTTACTTCAGCATGTTCTATAACCTTAATTTCACAAATTCTATCTTATCAACCATCATTATTTCATTACTGGTGACGATTGTAGAAGCAATATCACCTAAAGGAATAGACAATATTGCAGTCCCAGCTGTTGGCGCAATATCATTTATTTTCTTAAATGGCGGTGTCTAAATTGGTTTTAATAATAATCGATGGATTAGATGCCTCAGGAAAAAGTACACAAGCTGATTTACTAGCAGAGTATCTTAAGAAAAAAGGAAAAACATTCCTCCTTAGAACCCACCCCTCCGATGATAATTTTTTTGGTATACGCGCACGAGAATATCTTTTCTTAGAAGGAAAAAGCGCACATATTATGGCGAGTTTATTTTATTTGGTGGATGTAATTAGATCAATTTGTTTATACCGCTGGAGACAAGTGGATTATTTGATTTATGTACGCTATTTACTTGGCACAGCATACCTACCAGCTCCAGTTCATAAAATTGCTTACCTCTTCTTTTCAAAAATTGTTCCAACCTCAAAATATATGTTCTATCTTAAAATTAATCCAGCAGAAGCATTTAGAAGGGTTACGATAAATAGAGTAAAAAAAGAAAGGTTTGAATCTATACATGAATTAAATAAAATTTCAGGAAAAGCATTAGAGCTAATATCATATGGATCATGGAAAATTATTAATGGAGACCGGTCAATTTTGGAGATCCATGAAAAAATTCTAAAAGCAATTCCATTATCTAATATTGAATTAAGGAATCTGAAAAACATTGAATCAACCTAGTAAGCACAACCCCTATTTAACCAAGTTAGATGAAATGTTTCTAGCAATAGTAAATTCAGCTATAGTTATTATGGCAGTCATTGATTTAATGGTGATTACCAATCTTTATACTGAAAATTTAGAGCTAATCGCGGGAGTTAATATGCTGGTAGTTATACTGGCTTTTCAATCTTTTAGGATTAAAAGAAGAGTAAACAAAAAAATTCGTGAAAAAAAATCTAAACCTTCTTAACTTTATCAGCTTTAATTTTATTATTTCTCTCGTTTTCAAGTACTTCAATTCGGTTTATTAATTTTTCAATATTTTCATTTCTTCTCAACAATGCTACCAATCTATCAATGCCTAAAACATCGAAGTAAGGGCCATATAACCCCATGTAAAATTCTGCAAACATTTTTGTAATTGGTCCACCACTTTCTAAAACCATCTGAACAATTGTACCCATGCCCTTATCAACAAAATAATTTGCATATTTTTCGATTAACATACTCTCTTCTTCAGGGGGAAGATCATCCCACTGATTCCATTTTGAGCTCACAAGTATCACTTAAAAAAGGGGAAAATATATAATTAGTCTTCTGGCGTAAGTCTCTCTCTCCAACCAGTCTTATCTAAGATTATTACGATTATTAGTACAAGCACCATAGCTCCAAAGAAGTACGGCATCTTCCATGGTGGTATCATGTTATCCTGGACATATCCTACGAAAAGGCTTAATCGCCCCATGAAGGTTTGTGCAAATATTACACCAAATGCAATATACATGCAGTATTCGCCAATCATTGCAGTGTATTTGAGTGGGCCTTTAATTTCGATAGTATAAATGAAGAACGTCAGCATACACAACAAGCTGATGGTAATTACCCATCTAACCATTAATACTTGAGATGTCCCGTTAAACAGATCATAAAGTGTAACATTGACTTGGTTTATTAGACCAGTAAAAACACTTGTTCTAAGCCCTAGCCCTAAACCTGAGCCAATTGAAATTGATAGAGGCAGACGTGATAGATATGAATATTTTGGAAACATTCTTGTCATTGTGATTATTCCTAGGAGTAATCCGAAAACTAATATGTAGTCTCCTGCTTGTACGCCTGCAACTCCTACTTTCTGTATATTATCATATGCAACAATTGCTGAAAGTGCTGTACCAAATCCAATATAAGATTCTTCAGCAAAAGAATACAATGGGTTTCCTTTCCCATACAATGTTGATAACATGCACATAGCAATGAAAGAACCAAAAACTACAACCGATAATTCATTTATATTAACCATTTTTCATATCACCCTCTTTGATTTTTCTTTGTATACATGAAGTAGCCAATGTTGCCTATGATGACAAACCCAATTGTCACATAGTGAAGAACACTGAAAGCATTCATTGATTGTAATCCAGGTCCATAGGTTCCCAAAACATACTCTAACTCAGCTCCACCTCTGGTGCTTCCTAGATATGCTTTAACTGTACCAATGTCGACTTGGGGTCTTATTAACGCTATCATGACACCGATACAATTCATGATTAGGGGTGTGCCACGTAAAGCGTAGTGATTAATTATTGAACTATAGAAATGCGCAGTCGGGAAATCACATATGAGTGCCCAGTCTTTCCAATCATTGACATCTTTAAGGAAAGTGTTGGTGATTGGATCTCCATAATAATCCTTTCTTATTGCAGACTGCCAGTTTGTCGCTGATGCTGAAACTGAAGCATCATTTGCCCAAGCATACCCAAGATAGACATAATTTTTACCATATTCGTAGCCTTTCGAGTCCAAATCTCCTGTAAAGTATCAATCACTATCCCAGGTAAAGCAATAGACTCTGGTACACCAATTATCACAGCAATCTTAGCTTCACGTTCAAGAAGCATACGCATTGTAGCAATTATTCCAGATCTTAACTCTTGGAATCCACTAGGCTCACAATCGAATACAAATAGAACCTTATCTCCCGGTTTAATATTATTGAGAATATTGTAGTATTTGTTTGTCTGCTCTGATACAATTAATGGTAATTTCAGAGGTAATAGTAAAAAGATGATCATTACTATCATCATTGTCGCGTGAATGATTCTTCTATCATAATCTGCGAATGCTTTAAAGAGGTTAAATCCTTGTTTAGTTTCTCCCATTTTAAGCCTCCTTTTTCTCAGTTACACCCATCGCACCAGTTTCTAATCCAAGTAGAACTCTGACACCGTAAACTAAGCCACCAATCGTCGAACAAATTGTAAATGTTCTTGTAACAGAACCTACTAAGGTATCATTTAAAAATACAGCAACAGGGTTGAATATTGTAGTATATAAACCAGTCAAAGGTGCTTGATCCATAAAGACAATAAAACCGGCGACTAATAGTAAAAGCGCTTTGAGGTTTCTTGCTTTAAATGCACGAGCAGTCGTTGATGCCATATAGAAAAAAATGACACCATAATTTATCGTACTCAAAGGACTGATAACTGCTAGTGTAACCCAATAATATGGTCCCGAAAGT
This sequence comes from Candidatus Bathyarchaeota archaeon, assembly GCA_016867505.1. Classification (GTDB taxonomy): domain Archaea; phylum Thermoproteota; class Bathyarchaeia; order TCS64; family TCS64; genus UBA8941. The sequence goes on along the minus strand of VGJH01000031.1, from coordinate 1,676 downwards.
TTACCCCATACAACATAGAAAATAAGCATTGAGGCAATACAGAAAAGCATGTAAACTTTAAGCCACCAACCTCTTTGTCTTTTATTGAAAGCGTTGAATCCTCGCCGATATTGAGAATAAATTGCTAGAATAACTGTAAAGGGAGTAATTAATCCAACTATCAACTGAACCTTTGAAGATATATTCTTCTCAACATCATACCCAGGTATGCTTAAGAAGTAGGGGAAGAAGGTTAAACAGAAAAAAATAATCATTACTGCTAGATTAAATTCTCTACTTTTCAATAATTCAGCCATTTTCATCCCTCCTAAGTAGCTAAAAGATTCTTGAAAAATGGATTACCCATATTCACAAAGATTATTCCAATAATAACCATCGCAATTATGATCCATTTTGAATAGTCTTGGACACGGATACTATACCTTTGACGAGGGTTATCAGATAAATAAGCTCCAGCTGCTGGCTCCTCCTCTCCTATTAAGATATAATCTGAAGCACAAGCTAAAACAGCAAGGTTCGATATATACGATCCTGCAGAAATGGTGATAGCACCAACAGCATTTGATACTTCACAAATACTCATTGCTTCAGCCATTCCACCCAAAAGTATTGTTGCACCAGGGCGGACTCTTTGAAGTATTCCAACAAAACCACCAGCATATGCAAACTGTTGACCACTTAAAAAGGGAAGGTCATCCATTGTGAAATCTTCTGGTCTTCCCTCAAGTGTATAAGCAGATTTCACGATATCGGCAGCAACTTCTCTAACTATTGCTACACCATCTGCGCCACCTAAAGGTACTATGAACCTTGTTCCACTCCGGACACATAGTTTAGCTACATGACCCATAACGGATAGAGCTGCAACAGTCCAATAACCAAAACTACTTGCTATGCCAGGTGAAAAAACAAAAGGCTTACCCATCTCAGCACATCTACCAACAGCCTCGTCAATAGCATCTAATCCAGGTACTCGTCTAATATGAACCGGTTTTGGGTTTCTGATAAAAATCCAAACTACAATAAAAATTAGTATATTTAGGATTAAACCAAGGAACCTACCGGATACAATTCCAGGAACTGTAAAAAGTGCTGGCATTTTCCATTCTCCATAATGGTGTTTTGATATATACAAATAATATATATATAATATTTTATACAAAAAATAAATTAACATATAAAGTCTGATTTAGTTTTTTTTATATTTTATTAACAAATGTATAATTATATGTTTTTATAATATTAATATATATAATAAATACTAATAAAAATAAAGAATTGTCTAAAAACAACTATTAAGGCAACATAGAAACATTTAGGTTTCTTTGATAAGAATTATTTTAATAAGAGAATCACTTTTCTGAAGATGCTATCAAGTGATGAAATCTTTACCCTCCATTAGACTCATAGTGTTTGATATAGAAGGAACCACAATCGATAACAAAATTGAGGGGATCCCCATTGATATTAAGTGTTTATATGAAGTTATACTTGAAAGAAATCCAGAAATTTCTTTACATGATTTAAAAAACAGTAAAATTGAAGACCATCAAAAACGATTTAAAAATTTTAATTCTGAATTGCTAAAAGAATATTGGAAATTATTTAATAAATATTCAGAAAAATTGAATGAAGCTGATGGCGCTTGGGAGATTTTTCAGTGGCTTAGAATACAT
>VGJH01000030.1 GCA_016867505.1 Candidatus Bathyarchaeota archaeon | reverse complement strand
CGAAAAAATGCTATATGATCAGGCAATGCTTCTTTTAATCTATACAGAAGCATATCAGATTACTCATAACCAACAATATGAGCACACTGCAAGAGATATTGCAGAATATGTGTTAAGAGACCTGACTTCACCTGAAAGAGGATTTTATTCAGCTGAAGACGCAGACAGTGAAAATATTGAAGGAAAATTTTACCTATGGGATATTGAGGGGTTGAAAGCTATATTAAATGAAGCAGATGCAAATTTAGCAATCAAAGTTTATGGATTAACAGAGAAAGGTAACTTTCCAGAATCTCCAAAAATGAACATTTTAAGGATCGGAACAACAGAAGACCAGCTTCTCCAAACAAAAGAACTCAACAAAGAAGAATTAACACAAAAGTTATGGGACATAAGACGTAAACTCCAAGAAATCCGTAGCAAAAGAATCCGCCCCTTTAGAGATGAAAAAATTTTATCTGATTGGAATGGACTCATGATTGGTGCTTTAGCCAAAGCGGGATTGGTTTTTGGAGAAGAAGAATACATTAAATCAGCTGAGAGAGCTGCATCTTTTATCAAATCCAGGCTGATGAAGAATGGATTAAAACATCGGTATTACAATAATCAGGCATCAATTAATGGATTCTTAGATGATTATGCTTTCCTAGCTTTTGGATTCATTGAGTTATATGAAGCAACATTAGACGCTGGTTATCTTAGTGATGCAACCCAACTAGTTCAAGAAGCATTAGACTTATTTGAGGACAAAGAATTTGGTGGATTCTTCATTAACTCAAATAAAACTGACCAGATAACAAGGTTGAAGGAGCCATATGATGGGGCAATGCCATCAGGTAATTCAGTGATGGCGTTGAATCTGGTAAAACTAATCAAAGTAATTTATAACCCAGATTTCGAAAATGCCTTAGAACGACTTTTAAAAACATATACTACAAGAATATCAAATAATCCACAAGCTTACACCTTCCTTCTAACAGCATTAGATTACATTTTTGGACCCTCCTTTGAGGCAGTAATTTCTGGAGATCCATCACAAGAATTAACATGGAAAATGATTGAAGTATTGAGAACATATTATCACCCAACGAAAATGGTGCTATACAAAACTCCTGAACTAGATGAACTAACACAATTTACTAAGAATATGATCACACAAGGATCTCAAGCTATAGCCTATATCTGCCAAGATAAGGCATGTAAACTGCCAACAACAAGCATTGATGAAGCCTTAAAACAATTAAATATTAAGCATATTAAATAAAAACATAGTTTTCTAATATTTTTACTAAATTTGAACAATTCTATTTAAAATATATGATTATACATAGGAATTCCCACTAAATACGAAAATTCCATATTCTATTAATAGGAAAAAGGATAAAATAAGTGCGAAAACAAATGAATAAAACATTCATAACAATATTCTTGGCTATTCTCTTAATCTTATCCAAAAATATTTACATTGATAGTCTAACTCATATCTTCCTTGATATCCAAAATACTTGAGTATCTTGTTATCTAGAGAAGAGGTTCAAGAAAGAGCAGAAGAATACGCTGAGAGAGGGTATTTATGCTCTGAGGCTGTTCTTTTAGCACTTGCAGATCATTTTGGAGTTAAAAACGAATTATTACCAAAAATTGCTACAGGCTTTGGAGCAGGAATTGCTCGATCAGGAATGGTTTGTGGTGCAGTTTCTGGAGCAGTTATTGGCTTGGGCATAAAATTTGGGAGGGATATACCTAATAGTAAGAGTACTCGACGCCCTTACTGGTATAGTAGAGAACTCACTAATGCATTCAAACTAAGATATCAGAGTTTAGAATGCCCTAAGTTGCTTCAGCTTGATCTTGATAAGGAAGAGGAATACAAAATATATTCTGAGAAAAAATATTGGTCAACCATATGCCGGGAATATATTTCAACAACAGCAGGATTAGCTTATGATATAGCATTAAAAGATGGTTAATTAGGCTAAATTCATCTTACTCCCAACCATTTTATATTCTGATTCAAAACATGAAGAGTAACAGATGAAAGTCTCAATTAGTTTAGGCGGAAGCCTTCTAACAAAAAACCAAGACAGCCAATCATACATAAAATATGCAAATGCGATTCGCCGACTAAAAAACGCTGGACACACCATGGTTGTAGTCTGTGGAGGAGGAAAACTAGCGAGACAATATATTAATTTAAGTAAAGAGCTTGGTGCTTCACATAAAATTCAGGACGAAGTTGGGATACTTACTACCCATATCAATGCTCTGCTACTTATTTCTGCTCTCGGAAAAGATGCTGACTCACGAATACATCGTCGTGGAGTTGATGTTAAGAATCATCTTGGGGAACGTATACTGGTTGGTGGTGGACATAGACCGGGGAGTAGCACAGATTATCGTGCTGCGTTATTTGCTGGTGCAATTAATGCTGATTTAATCGTTAATGTGACCGATTTTCCCGGAGTCTTCGATAAAGATCCTAAAAAATATCCAGATGCAAAAAAAATTGATTACCTAAATTATGAACAACTAGAAGAAATTGTGAGAAGCCGATTTAAACAATCACCCGGAGATTATGGTCTATTCGATTTGAAAGCTGTGAAGTATGCAGCTAACAAAAAAATTCCTGTCATAATAATTGATGGAACTGATCCTGAAGAGATTGTCAATGCAATTAATGGAAAACATAATGGCACTTTAATTTCAGATAAAAAGAATTAAAATAAAAAAATCATTTATTCACAATTGTCTCAAGTATCTCATCAACCTGCATTATTGTTTCCTTTACGCTTTTAACAGGGAAAGGCTGAATCGATGACACGTACCCATCTCTATGTGAAATCAAAGTCTCAACTTCTTGCAAGGTTCTTGGATTAAAAATGACACCCAGTTTATCACCTTTTTTAACCAAGTCACCAGTTTTTACATTTGATTTGAAGAATCCAGCTTTTTGGTTTACAACAAGTGCTTCTTTTGTATCTGTCTCCCACTTGAGAATGTATTGTTTTTCCGGTAATTTGATTTTTCCTTTAATCATTCCGAGATCTACCAGAATGTTTCTAAGTCCTGTTTCAGAGATGTCTGCACCATCAACTGCGACTTCAGGGACAATTGCTGGAATACCATGATCAACACAGGCACCTCTGAAGCTTTTTCCCCCACCATAAGCTTCAGTCTCTTTCTTCAGTACGCGGGCGCTGTAAAGTTTCGCCATTCTCTCCGATTTATCATTCACTTCCTTAGGAACATCCGGAGAGACACCATGAGCCTCATAAAATACAAAGGTCTCCTGCGGGACACCATGGAAATCAATAACGTAATCAGCTTTATTTTCGACAAAATTCACCCACCACGCATTCACTATTCTCTCCATCACTGAGCCTTGAGGGTCACCATATAAGACTCGGTTAATGTCGTGTGTAATGATTCTATTGTAGTATAATCCAAACCTGAAACCAACGGTATTTGGGAGGCAGAAGGTGATTACACCTGAGAGGTTTTTGGGATCTAAGTCTCCAATCACTCGACGGATTCCATCTAATGCATAGACTTCATTTGGATGTTGTGCAATCTGCAGATGAACCCGAGGGCCATCATTTGCTCCATTATAAATTATGAAGGGGATCTCAAGGTACTGTCCATCCGCAAAGAGGTCAGGAACTTTAACCACACCATAGGCTTTTTCGCCTGGATTAGCACTTACACCAGCTATTGTTACTTTTTTTGTCATAGTTAGTAACAGCTCATCAATACTGCGTGTTAAAACTTATAAAATTTCATAAAAAACAGCTTTTAATATACTTTTTATGCAATTAAAATTTTTACATAGATTTTTTATTTCACTTTGGGTCCCTTGAATACGTGTCTACATTAAATTATAATGAACTATCTGCAACTTTGAAGAAATATACTAGACTGGATCGAGATCCTGTAGCAATTTATCTATCAAAAAAGGCTCCTACAAATGCTGAAAAGCTCAGTGGAAGTACCGCGTTTTGTAAAATGTTTGATTTAGCACGTAACGACCATAAGAGCATTTATGCTTCTAAAGCTGAGTTAGGTGGATGCGAAACAGGATTCCATGTGTTAGGTTTAGGTGAAATCAAACCAGATGTAAGGAGAGGGGATCCGGATTATGAAGAACATGGTGTATCACCGTCTCTTAGAATTGCACGAAGGATTTTCTCTCATAGACACGTTGTTGAAGCTAACTCGATAAACTATGTCACTGCATGCCCATTAGATATGGCTACTGAAGAACCAGATGTTATCTTTATTCAGGGAAAACCAGGCCAAATTTCACTTATTTCTTATGCATACCTTAATTTTCTTGGCAAATATCCGTTAGGATTAGCTGGTAATTCTTTTTGCTCAGCTTGTATTGCTGCACCATACCTTACAGGTGAAATGACGTATGGTTTAGGTCTCCATTATTATGGTGGTCCTCCTGATATTATGAAATATAACGTTGATGAGATGTTTGTTGGGATACCTGGAGAGCTTTTGAAACCAATAAATGAGCAGCTAATGAATCAGAGAACACGTATAGAAAAAATCATGCAAGAAAGAAGACGAATGATGTAAAGATAAATCATTTTTTTCCAATATTTTTTACTTAATTTTGAACTCGAATAGATATCACATTTTAAGTAACCTATATATTGTCTTAGCACTTTATGAAGTCGTTAAAGGGGGATATTAATGAGCGAAAATGCACCACTTGATAGATTAAGAGCCCAGCGGATGCTGGAGCAGCTTGAATCACTTCAAGGGCGCGGAACTGAGCTTGTCAGTGTTTACATACCCCCTGGTAAAGCTGTAAGTGAGGTCATGACTGACCTACGTAATGAGTGGGGTACAGCAGTCAACATCAAATCTAAAACCACCAGAAAAAATGTTCAAGACGCATTAACAAAAGTCATGGAGCGTCTGAAACTTTTTAAAACGATACCCCCAACAGGGTTAGCGATTTTTGCAGGGACAATCGCCAGTAACCAGTTAGGAGTAGGGGACATGCAGACATTCGTAATCGTTCCACCTGAACCCATCAGCATCTATTATTACAGATGCGAGCACCAATTCATGCTGGAACCCCTCTTCAACATGCTTGCAGCGAAAGATGTGTATGGTTTAGTTGTATTAGACTCAAAAGAAGCTGCTTTTGCCACATTAAAGGGTAACCGAACTGAAATGATTAAAGAATACACTAGTGGTGTGGCTGGTAAAACTAGAGCAGGTGGACAGTCTTCTAGAAGGTATGAACGATTAAGAGATATGTTCCTGAATGAATGGTTCGTTAGGTTAGGAGACTATTTCACTGAACACTTCAGAAACCTCCCAAACTTAAGAGGCATAGTGGTAGGTGGACCTGGCCCAACTAAGGAAGATTTTCTGAAAGGGGATTTCCTACATTATGAGCTGAAGGATCAAGTCATGGCTACAGTTGATACTGGCTACACAGGTCCTGAAGGCATAAAAGAGATGGTTAACAGAAGCAGGGAAATCCTAAAAAACGCTCGATATTTCGATGAACGCAGAGTAGTCCAAGAATTTTTGAAACACATTGGCGAAGACGATGGTTTAGTTACTTATGGTGAGCAGGAAGTCCTCCAAGCCTTAAAAAACGTTAATGTTCAGACTTTGCTGATAAGTGAAGATGTTAGAAGGACGCTCTACAGAATTAAATGTAAGACCTGTGGATTCACGGAAAACCGTATAGTAGATAACGATAAAATTCCTGAATTTGAAGCAAGCCTATCAACACTGAGATGCTTAAAATGCCAAGGAGACGTTGAAGTTTTAGAAAAAGAAGACTTGATAGAATTTCTGGTTAAAGCCGCTGAAAACTCGAAAGCATCAGTTGAACTCGTATCAACTAACACTGAAGAAGGAGAGATGCTGATACGATCCTTTGGTGGAATTGCAGCAATAACCAATTACAGACAATTCTAAAATAATTACATAACAGAATTCAAATTTTTTAGATTATTAAATTTAACAAGTTCACTTTTACGGTTTCTAAATAAGTTCAAACCATCAAATCCAGCTGCCTTTAACTGATTACAGGCTTCAGTGAAGCCATATCCAATTGATGTTGGCTCATGACTGTCGCTACCAATTGTTACAATTTTAACACCTGCTTCTTTAGCTGAAACTAAGAATTCGGGGATTGGGAAAAAACTCCCAACACCATGCCTTATACCCGATGTATTTACTTCAAGTCCCACTTTATTATCAACTAAAGACTGCAATGCATCGAATACAACTTCCCCATAATCCTGCCAGGTGGGATTTTTTATATGAAAATGAACAAACTTACGCCAATAATCAGGATGAGCCATTACATCAAATAAGCCACTTTCTATTGCTCGTTTCCAAACTGAAAAATATTCGTCCACACCCTTCGATAAAGGCCTACCCGAAAAAAACTCTTCAACATCACTTCTTTTGCCAACATCATAACCGTTAATGTAATGTGTACTCCCAAGAATAATATCGAAATCATATTCACTCAAAATAGTTTCTAACCTACGTTCTTCTTCAGGGAAATAATCAACTTCTAAACCAACCAATAATTTGACATTCGTTAATTCTTGGGCAGCATGAATTTCTTCAATATAATCCTGTATTTCATTATTTTGTATACTGATGATTACATCTGGGCTGCTTATAATTAGGTGAGTTGTGAAAGCAATTTCAGAAATACCCTTTTTCTCAGCTTCCTTAATGAAATTTGGTATAGTTGCATGAAGAGTGTCTCTTGAATGATACTCATGAATATGATAATCGATCAACTCAAAAAAAGTTGATGAAGATCAATTAGACTCTTGTGGTCATAGTTTTTCTATGGGATGCCTAATTATTGTTTTAACTTTTTCAGGTGCTGTTCTATTTGGATCATTAAGGTAGATTTCATGGTGATGCCCTCTATGCTGATAACCTTGTTCCTTGATAAAATCATTCAATAAGACGATGCTTCTTTCTTCATCACTGTAAGGACCAACATGCAAAATTTGAGCTGATAAACCCTCATCAAAAACCTCTAATTGAACAAGGTTTACCTCTTCTAAGCCTTTTTTCTTATAAACTTCAGACCTGATTTCTTCCAGAATATTAGTGGTCACAAAATCTGGTTGACGAATCATCGACTTCCAGTTCCATTCCTGCCTTGGAGGAGCATCTTTCATACTGAATGTTTTAGGTTTGTCCCACCACCATAATCCCTCTAAACCCATCACAGTATAATCTTTAGCTTGCTCTTTCTTAATTTTAAATTTTAAAGTGTATGCAAGACTATAAAGAGCGTTTAAAGAGTTTGAATAGACTTTACCTCCGGGTTCTCCTCGACCGACAATAGTCAAAAATTGTCCACTTGAGATTGTAATTAACTCAGGTTTTTCTTTTGCAGTATAAAATTTTTTGTAGTCTTTCTTAAGATCAATTTTTTCCATAAGAAAAAACTAGTATGTGATGAATTAAAACCTACTATTCTACTCCACAGGATAGTCTGTTTTTAGTAAAATATATTAAGAGATACTGGTCTTGCTGTTGGTGGCGGGTGAGTGGGGCCTCCCACCCGATTCCGCCAAAAAAACCCCGGTGAAGGGAGGCTAAGATTAAATGAATGTTCGTGAATTGAGTATAGCTACTGTCCTTGCAGCCATGTATGCTGCTCTTGTATTTGTATTAGCGCCAATATCTTTTGGTCCCATACAACTTCGAATTGCTGATTTCTTAATACCTTTTTCAGCCATCTTAGGTTGGCCAGGAATAATTGGAGTCACTCTAGGAGCATTCATTGGGAATGCATACTTTTTTTTAAGCCCTATTGATGTGATTTTAGGTTCAGCAGCAAACTTGATTGCTTCTTACTTAATTTTTAGAGGAAGGAATAATTTGATGATTTCATGTTTCAGTGCATCACTAATTATTGGTATAACTGTCGGAAGCTACCTTTGGATGTTTTTCCCTCCCCCAAGCATATTTGATTTTTCATTACCAGTTTGGTTAGCGATGATAATTAGTATTACACTAAGTAGCATTATTGCCATCTGCATGATAGGTTATAGCATTGTGAGAACAATGCAGTCAACAAAGATTTTAAAAACTTTAGCATCTAAAGGAATAAAAATATACGACTAAAAACGATATTCTTAACAAATAGAGAAACAAAGAGTTTTTATGAAATCTACCAAGCTTCGCTCATCAGCAATATTTGGTTTTATTACACCGATCTTTGGTTTTATTGTAATTTTTTTAGCAATAAGTTATGCACCATGGTTCAGTTGGACAGGTAATGCCCTAAGCGACCTAGGTACAAGTGGAACTGAGTCAATGATCTTTAATTATGGATTAATGGCAACGGGGTTACTGATTCTAGGATTCAGTAGGGGATTATTTGAACTTTCTGAAGGAAACAGGTTGGGTCGAATCGGGACCTATGTTCATGTACTAGGAGCATTGTTCCTTTTCGCGATAGGTGTCCTGAATATCAATATTAGACCTTGGCATTTTTTTGTTTCAGTCGGATTTTTTGTAACTTTCCCAAGCGCTGTTATCATTTATAGTGTCTTCCTATACAAGAAAGGAATGCAATCATTTGCATATATTGGCTGGGTAATGGGTGTAATTGCACTACTCATATGGACAATGCGTTGGAGTAGCGTTGCTATTCCTGAAGCAGCTTCAGCTGGTTTAATCAGTATTTGGCAGATTAACTTAGCTTATTGGATGTGGAAAAAAGAAGGTTAGAAATTAGATTCTCTTAGCTAATGTACGCTCATAGACCATTATCATAAGTCCATCTTTCTCAACAAACTGTATTGGTGTAATTGTGTCTAAACCATAAACGTTGAGGGTCTTAACTTCAGAGTCTAAATCAACCGGTATTAACGGAGTCGAATAAGCTCTTTGACCAAAACTTGACTGAAGCTGTAAAATACCACCACTACGATTAATTTTATAATTCGAAGTATTTCGGAAAGTCCAGTAGGTTCCTATGAGTGAGTCTAATATTTTGCCCCTTTTAAAATACTGAATCTCATATGGATTCTTATCCAACAAAAGAGCCATTGCATATTCACCCATGTCTTCAAGGAAGTACCCGCCATTTGCTAAAATTACTATACCAAGTCCTTTCTCAGGTATCATATTGATGTAAGCACTGGAACCATAAACGCTACCACTATGATGTACAAGTTTGTACCCAAGGAAATCTGATTTAATACGTAGCCCATATCCATAAAAGCGATGATTTTTCCCATCGACGGGTGTTTCACTAATCTTAATTTTTGGTTCCATGATTTCAATAACTGTTTCAGAGTTAACGATTTTTACTCCTTCAAGTGTCCCTTTCGATAATAGTGCCCTAATGTATCTTACCATCTCTTCTGAGTTACTCATTAATCCGCCATCAGCGATCATCTGTCCATAAGGGTAACGTGTGGCAACTTTTACTCCACTTTCTGAA
>VGJH01000029.1 GCA_016867505.1 Candidatus Bathyarchaeota archaeon | reverse complement strand
GGGTTTTTTATAGGTCTTTAATGAAACGCTCCATCTTATCAGTGACTGTTTCTAGGATCTCCACTGGTTTAACAAGGGGAACTCTCAGATGGCCTTGAGCTACTACTGGACCGAATGAGCCACCATCGCTAATCTGAACTTTCTCTTTTGCTGCAAAATCCTGAACAAACTTGGCTGTTGGAATCTTCAGATCTTTAATGTTTGGATAAGCATAGAAGGCTCCCTCAAACATGTGGCATGAGACGCCTTTTATCTCGTTCATTCTTTTAACGAAGAATTTCCTGCGTTTATCATACTCTGCACATGCTTTCTCAACATAATCCCATGGACCATTCAATGCTGCTGCTCCAGCATGGAGGATGAATGAAGCGGGTTGAGCTCTCGCAGGAATAGATTTCCATTTAGGTTCAAGTTCCTTAGGTAGAACATAGTATCCAAGCCTCCAACCAGTCATCCCAAAGGTTTTTGAGTAACTCATGACGAGGACAGTTCTCTCTTTCATACCCTCCATGGCTGCGATTGCATAATGTTTGTGACCATCATAAACGAATTCATTATAAATCTCATCTGCTAATACAACAATATCATTTTCTACGCAGATCTCAGCTATTGCCTTTAACTCATCTTTGGTAAAGACTGTGCCAGCGGGGTTGTTTGGATTACAGAGGACCAACATTCTTGATTTCGGTGTAATCTTTTTCTTAAGATCCTCTGGGTCAAGATGGAAGTGACCTTTGTTTAAGGGAACAAAAACATTCTTTGCACCAACTTCAGGGGGTGTCCTAAAGTGAGAGCCAAAAGTTGGATCAAAGGTAAGGCATTCATCACCGGGTTTCAGTAACCCAGCCATAACTATGTATAAAGCTACTCCACTTCCAGCTGTTGCATTAACCTGAGCAGGTTCATATTTTACTCCATACTTGGAGTAGTAATTGCAGACCGCTTTACCGAATTCATCAGTCACCTCAGCAGAGGCGTAATGCGTCCATTTTTCACCCTCTTGAATCGCTTTAATCGCTGCCTCCTTAACGTAGGAGGGGGCTTCAAAGTCTGGATCACCACTAGAAATTCTCAAAACATCCGGATCGCGTACGCGTCTAGAACTCAAAACGTACACCTCATCCCATATCATTCTATACTAATTTAGCTTTTATCATGAATTTAACTCAAGAATATATATAATGAAATTTTGTAACGAGCAAACTAAATTATAAAATTAAATTGTATTACTCTTCCACCTTTTTAAAGTGAGAATCACTGTAGCAATTGAGAGGATTACAACAGTATATAGGTAGAATTGTGTTTTTAGTTTCGTCAAAATTTTCAGTCATTGACGATAAAATGTATTTATTGAAAAGGGTTAATGGAACATCACTCACGTCTTGATTTAAATTAGCTGTAACAGAAACAACGAGATCCCTTTCAGGGGAGATAAAAATGAACTGCCCATAGAGACCTCTTACAGAAATAACATTATTACTTGGCGTTGTCCACCACTGGTAACCATAACCAGTATCAAGACCAGCTCTTGTTATTGTGGAGGTTGACCTCTCAACCCATTGGCTTGAAACTATTTGCTTACTCTCCCAGAAACCCTTGTTTATGTAAAGGAAACCGAACTTAGCCATGTCTCGGGGTGAGAGTTGTAGATCAAACCGTGTTCTAGACTTAAAACCACGTTTATGTCTACAAAAATTATTGATTATTTAATAAGAAATCGTCATCATAAACTTAGTGTAAATTTATAAAACAACAATATAATAGGTTAAACATTTAATTTTAGTCATTAATATTCACGAATTTTATACCATTCAATACAGTAATTATCAGGTTTTTCCCTAAAAATGATGCGAGCATCAATTATTGGATAATGATTTCTAAGAGAATTAAAAATGAACTCACCCGCTTTGGTACACATACGCATTATTAGGTCATGGCTAAAACCTGCATCCTTAAGACCGTCATAAAAAGGACACTGGTGACCCAAAACCCTGAATGAATCAGATTCAACTTCATAGATATTTTCCACGCCACTATTAGATATTGATTTATAGACTTCACTGAATACTTTCACGGTCAACCTGTTTTCACCAACTTTGGTTTGTAGTAGTTTAGCTATATCATCACCATAAGATTCTTGGAGCTTCCCATGTATTGTGATTGCTTCATCTAAGCCAACTTTCTCAATGAGTTTCTTAAAAATGCCACCATAGAGAAACATTGTGCCTCTTACTCCATTGTATATATCTTCTCTTGTCAAGGATAATCACCAATAAATAATCGATTTAGCCCAAATTATTTAATAAATAGAAATATTCAATCTGTGGTTAAATAATTTTTTAATTTCTACTGAATGAGTGTCAAGTGTCACTAAATTCTCTAGAGGCTTAGTAATAGAATTTTAAATCATCTTAAATATATTTAATTAAAGGAGTTTAGCTTCAGTTAATTTGTTTCTTATTGTCTTTCCTACATTATTTGCCCATGAGCTGATTGTTCCAGTATCACTACCAATACAAAAGTCCTTGCAGCCTAAGTTGATCCATCTTTGCATATCCTCTACACTGCATTCAGCTCTGATACGAATTCCCCTTCGCTTAGCTGCTTGGTAACATCTCTCCATCGCTTCAGTGATCTCAAGATTCTTGTAGCTTTCACCCGGATGACTAATAGATACTGAGTAGTCACTTGGCCCAAACTGAATCATGTCGATGCCAGGAACCGATAATGCTTCCTCAATGTCATCTGCAAGAGTCTTTGTTTCAATCATGATGGCAATCACAATCTCGTCGATGTGCTTCACATAATCTTCAAGTGTAATGGATTGGCCTTTAACCACTCCATAGCCCATCACTCTCCCATATTGGACTCCGTTAATTCCACCCTGAGGTATGAGCTTCACAGAATGGACACAGCTCTTGACATCCTCCACTGTTCTGCAATCAGCGAACAACATTGCTGTGAAACCTGCCTGAATCGCCCGTGAAGCTATGAAAGTTCTTGGCTCCTGATCAATTTTAATCATGGAATCCATGCCAGTGAGTTCACAGGCTCTTGCCAGGTGCTCAAGGTCATGGAGGGTGTATGGCCCATATTGCCCTGTAAACTCAGCGTAATCAAATTGTTGGGAGTTGCCAATTATTTCAACAAGGTTAGCCCATGTGCTCGAGTAATGGGTACCAATTGTTGGTTTACCTTCACTAAGTAGTTTCCTTAGTTTGTTTTTAGGCATCATGCCTTTTACCTATGTTAGAAGTTTATGTTCATTATTATAAGATGTTATCCTTATAGGGTCTTTAGCGAATTTGAAATAAATTATAAAACTCAATACGGACACAATCGCTACTAGGTACCCTAAAATGCTATAATTGTAAATAATTAATATGAGGCCACCAATTGAGCTGCTTAATACTCCTCCGAGGGAGATAGATGCAGAGTTTAGAGACATCATGGTTCCTCTAAACTTTGGTACCTGTTCAAGGGCTAAAGATTGTCCTGCAGTAGCGAATATTCCTGCCATAATGCAGATGAAGATGGCTAATGCAATAGTGAGATAGAGATTATTTAAAATGAAATAGATTCCGAAGGAACCACCTACGAGTATGGATGATAACGCAGCAGTTTTCCTATTATTAATCCGTTTAACCATTCTACTGCATATTAAACTCCCGAAAATGTAACTTAGGGAATTAATCACTGTAATCATTGCAGCAAAACTGAGCGAAACATCAAACACCTGCCTAAGGTATGATGTATTAAATAAAAGCAAGGTATTCCAGGTCACCATGTATGATGTATATCCTAATAGGCAGGCTATTGCTGAACTGTTTGAGAAAACTGCTTTAAATCCCTCAAAAAAACTTACACTCACAGGATTCTGACTTTTACTCTTAGGCTTATTCGGTATTCCCCAGATAATCCCAATTAAGGCAAGAGTTGAGATAGGAAAAATATACCATAAAAAGCCAACCCTCCAACCTCCAACTCCTGACAAATAATTGATTACTTGGCTACTAACCAAATACGATACTGCTAGACTTGCTGTTAGAATGCCTATGGCTCCTGCTCTTTTCGCTGCAGGCAAATACTCTCCAATGGCCGTTGAAGACATTGAACCAATCAATGAGAAGCCTATGCCTGATAATGAAAAAATGATTAACAATGAAGTAAAGTCTGGTGCAAGGTAACATCCGATAGCAGAAATGACGATGCATGCTGATCCAAAAAGCATTATCGATTTAGGGCTATAACGTACACTGAATGCCCCAGCCAAGACAGCGAAAACCATTGCCACAACATTTGAAGCCGTCTTCAGCTGTCCCACAATTCCAATTGAATAATTAAAAGTCAACCCAATGTCAATCAATAAGAGTCCAAGCAGTATCGCATGAGGCTGTGTGACGAATCTAGCAAGTGACAAAGAAAAAATCAATAAAAAGTTACTTGAATCATGCTTTTCTTCAACCAAATCCTAAACCACATAAAACAGCATTATAATAAGATATCATTAATTAAGGATAAAACCTACTATAAAAAAATGATTTTTAAACTATTTTTTGTATTCACCATATTTCCAGACTGCTTTACCGACTGCATTAAAATTTGATATGGGCATGTCTTGGAATACGGTACAACCTGGCCCAATCATGAAGCCTCCTCCTTCCTTACATTCCTCTATTGTCTGCTTTACTGCTTGATCAATTTGTTCAGGTGTTCCTCTACGAAGGAGCCTAGCATGATCTAATCCACCACAGATGCAGTAGTTGTCGCCGTAAATTTGTTTACCTTTTTTGATTGGTGTCCAGGAGTGGCTATCCCAGTTAAGTGCATTTACTGAATATTTTTTGAACCAGCCTTTGTCAAATATTTCTTGTGGATTTCCAAGAGAAGTACTGCATATGTGCATAAGTTTAATTGGGCATTTTACTGCATCAAGCACTTTCTTATCATAATATACATCATACTCTTCAAGCTGCTTCTCATTTAATTCCCTCCAGATGCGGCCACCTCCACCTATGCCAAAGAATATTCCAGCAGCGCCAGCATCAACGCAGGCCTTAGAAAAATCTATGGCTGTTTGCGTTATCGTCTCCAGTCCATGTTTTAATGCATCAGGGTTTTCTTTCATGTCTTTCAGTACTTGATCCGGCGTTGAGATGCCATTCATAGCTTGAATGATTGGGCTTGGGATTGTATAGATGAAAGGAACCCTGCGGAGATCATGTGATAGGATCTCACAACTCCTAACAAACTCACGTAACTCTTTTCTTGGGCTCAGAACCCAGAGCTTCTCCCAGTCATCAGTCTTTTTCACTGCCACCTCTTTAGTGGGGGCGTCTTCTTCATTGTTTATGAACTCAAACTTGCTGCCCCATTGAATTGCCATGAAACGGTAATAGGGAGTTACTTTGAGCATATCCATATTATAATCTAGTTCACGTAGCAATGCCATATGCGCTTTAGCAGATTCTTCGCCATCACGAACAGATTTCTCCCAACTGTATCCTTTAAGCCATTCACATGCAGGAAAATGCCCCCAGAGTGCCCATGGCACACGGTCAGGTACCTTACCTTGTATAACAGCTAATACACGATTATATCTCTCAGACTCCATATCTAATCATAACATAATATTCGATTAATCATAAAAAACCGTTCAAAATTTTTAGAAAAACAATAGATCTAATAACAGAATAATTAAATTTTATTAAAGATGTATAAACTCGCAATTTCAATAGTAAATCATGTGTTGAATTTATTTTAATTAAACATTTATTTTATGTTTTGATGCTTCTTTATAGTCTTCTCCGATGATTTTTCCGATTGAGTAATAATTATTATCAAGGCTGTATATTATGAGGTCAAGTTTAATAAGGTCAACTGGCCTTTTCTTTTCCATAATATACTCATCATTTACGTATGTTTGTATGACTTCGAAGAAGATCTGTCTGTGTTTAATGTTTACTTCATGGATGACTATGCATTCTATGTTTACTGGGCATTCATTGATCATAGGAGCTGAACCGGTTTCGCCATAAAAGACATCAAATAGCTTGGATTTGTCAGTTGAATGCCCACTTACAGTCCCCACAGTAGTCAGCAATTGGCAACATTTTTGTGTTTGGAATGTTTATGCTGAAGGTTTTATTTTCTAAAATGCTAATATTCGGATAATGTTCTCTATGACTACTAACATAAAGGAGAGGAGGATTGATACCCATTAGGCTACAGTCGCCTAGAAGCTCAAAATTTGGTTTTCCCTTAATATTGGCTCCACACAAAATTATTGGTATTGGGTAAATTAGTGGAATTGCACCAAGCTTAGCTTTCTAATTATTCATCCCTAATGATAAGTTATCCAAGTTTTTAGATTATTGCTGTGTTTTTGTTTCTTTAATCTTGTATAAGAGGATCCCATAAGTTAGGTTGCAGCATAGGAGTACTAGAAGTGGCGCAGCGAATCCATAGTTTGTATAAAGTATTCCAGCGAGATAAGGTGTAGGTATACCCATTAGCCTATTATAAGCATCCAGTTTTCCTAGAATTCTACTTCGCTCGTTTTGCTCAACACGCTCTGAGACTAGGCTCACCCAACTTGGCACCCAGAAGCTGCCATCAAGTCCACTGGTGATGTTGAAAAATAGGAAAGCAGGAAAACTACGGAATAATAGGAACCCAACTACAGTTATTAAGGAGAAAAACCATGACCCAAGAAGCATGGGTCTTCTACCAATTCTATCAGCTAAAGTACCAAGAGGTATCGCTGATAGACCCCATGAAAGGTTAAATGCAGTGTAGCATAGACCAATCTCGAAAGGGGTCAAACCATAATTAGCTACAAGAGTCCCAAAGAAAATGGAGTAGCCCGTTCCATAACCTATTCCAATCAGGATGAGTATAAGGTACAGTTCCTTCACTTTTTTCTCAGGTATTAGGGTATCAATAATAACCTGTTTTAACTGTTTAACCTGCTTTTCTTCTGGTTTATAGGTCTCCTTCAGCCAAATAAACAGGCTAATTACCCCAGCAAGTTCACCGATGAAAGCAACCCAAAAGATTGGTTGGTATCCCATTGTCAGGGCTACGTATCCTCCTGCTGATGCTGTTACCATGCTTGTTATTTGCGAGGATGCCATCAGGACACTGTATGCGGATGCCCGCTTGTCTTGTGGAACAGATTCTGTAATTAATGCGCTACGTGCAGGGTTTCCCTGTTGAAACAATGCTGAAAGACCTGTTAGAAAAGCAAATGCTAAAAGCCAAATCAGGTTTGGTGAAATTATTAGGGCAGCAGCGCTGAGGGCTCTTAAGCTATGACTGATAACTATCACTGGTTTTCTCCCAATTCGATCACTCAGTGTTCCCCAGAGAAACAATCCAATGGTGGTACTAAGATTCAGTACACTCTGGATTAAGCCAATGTCAACAACTGTTAAACCTGTTGAAAGAACATACGGTTGCCAGACAGCGAATAAGGCTCCGAAACCTATCATCCCAATGAGGGTCTGAACCACCATCACCCTGATATTACCGATGACTCCCAAGCTTCGAAGCAACTTACTCATGCTTCTGGAATCAAATACTCAGTTTAAAAGCGTTAAGTAAACAATCAACCATACTCGGATGTAAATAATTAAAGGAAAATTTATCATTACATGGACTAAACTTTCTATGATACCTTTGACTCTCAACAGTGTCACACAGTTCATAAATTCTTATGGAGTAAAAATTGCATATAATGTTGAAGGTTCAGGGCCTCCACTTTTGCTTCTTCATGGAGGGATGGGAAGTAAAAAAGATTGGAGTACCTATGGTTACTTTCAAGCTCTGAGAGACAAGTATACTCTTATTGCTATTGATCATCGTGGTCATGGTGAGAGTGGGAAACCTACTAAACCTGATGAATACTCTATTGAAGTACTTACTAGGGACATCTTATCAATTGCTGATGCTTGTGGACTTGAACGATTCTATGTTATGGGTTTTAGTTATGGTGGAAGCATTGCACTTCAGCTTGCAGCATCCTCAAAACGTGTAATCAAACTCATTGCCATTGGCGCATCATTAGGATCGGTTCTCACACCTGGTTTTGTCAAATTTAATAATGGGTTGATCACGTTCTGGGAGCCTCTACTTGAGGACTTAAAGGTAGGGACCCTAAACTTGGAGTCGCTTCCGAAGGAACGACAAAATCAATTAAAAAACATGGATGTTCCTTCATGGGTTGCTATTGCCCATGCTTTGCCAAGTTGGCTTATTATTGAACCTGAAAAAGTTTTATGCCCGGTTCTTATGCTTGCAGGCTCAGAAAACCCTGACTCAATCAGTGGAAACGAACCATACCTAAACAAATTACAGCAGAATAAGATTGAGTACAAAATCCTTGAAGGCTTAAACCATTGGAGAGAATTTACTGAATCAAAAATAACCCTACCCCTTATAATCAATTTCTTGAATAATTCGTAAAAAAATTGTTTTTATAATTTTTTGATTCCAAGCCTAACCAATTCTGATTCAGCGATTAAGTTTACTCCACCAGTCCATTCACCAGATGCAAGTACTTCTCGGTAAATTTTTTCTGCTTTCTTAAACTCGCCTTTCGCCATGTAAAGGTTGGCAACTGCTTGTCCCTTCACGATGAAACGCCCCTTACTTCTTGCTGAATCAAGCAAATCTTCTGGAGTTATCAATCCTTTATACATTAGGAGAGTCTCGTAGTAGTCTCCGACTTCTATGTAACTCTTGTTGGGTTCAACATCTTCTAGGAGTCTCTCAGCTTCTTTCCAGCGTGCAAGACGAATTAATGGCATATAGAGCCAGTGTTTTGTGGATATCCTTGATGAAGGTGCCTTGACAATCTCCATGCATTTGGTGTAGGCTTTTATTGCTTCTTCGAAGTTTCCTGCTGAGAAGTGGCTGAAACCTAGATGATAGTATATGTTCCAGTGAAAGCTGCCTACTCCTAGTTTATCCTTGCTTGGTCCGCCACTTGCGTAGAGTTCATCCTCATCTGGTTTCCCTTGAATTAATTCAGCAGCCTGATTCAAGTCTGCAATAGCTAAATCTAATCTACGAAGCAATGCAAAACGATGCCCTCTAAACCGTAGAAACCTAGCATCATTAGGCCATTTCCTAATACCCTCAGTGTAAGCACTAACAGCTTCATTGAAGTTCCCAAGAACCTCCGTTTTACGAGCATACCAGAGAAGCCTAGCAGGATCCTCAGGCGACTCTAAATACTCTTGAAACGCTTTATCACGATCCTTCACAAGCTCAAGAATCTTTTTTTCACGCTCTTCAACGTCTACTGGCAACCATAAACCGATTGGTCTCGCATAAAGAGGGCCCCCAAATAAGCTATAAGCTTCAGGTATTTTAAAAAAATTAGAATATGTCATCAATACATCCTACAAAAACTAACTGATAACGTTTATTGCTATAACCAAAAAAATAGCAAGATTTGTCTCATAAGAATTTTCTAGAATAAAATTCTTTTAAAAAAAATATTTTAAATTACATAACA
>VGJH01000028.1 GCA_016867505.1 Candidatus Bathyarchaeota archaeon | reverse complement strand
ATCGATGAAGAAGGACGCATAAAGGGGCTTTATTAAAATGGTTTTAATCCTAGATGGGAGAGAAACCTCAGCAAAAATCCTTGAAGAAATAAAAGCAGACATAACAACATTAAAAACAAAAGGGATCACCCCCAACCTTCACTTAATTCTCATTGGAACAGATCAAAACAGCCTCAGATACATTAACATGAAAATTAAGCGCGCAGAAGAAGCAGGTATAACAGCAATGCTTCATCATTACGAAAAAACTACAACTGATGAAATTGTGAGACTAATTAAGGAATTAAATTCTGATCCAAAAGTCCATGGAATAATGATTCAGTTGCCTGTGCCAAATGATATTAAAGAACACGAAATTGTTGAAGCGATTTTACCTGAAAAAGATGTTGATGGACTTGGAGCACTTACCTTTGGCAAAATTTTGATGGGTCAAAAAGCATTCCTACCAGCAGGTGTTGACGCAGTAATGCAGCTCCTAGAGAGATACAACATCCAATGGGAGAGCAAACATTGGGTAGTAGTTGGTCTCACCGCTTGGCTTGGGAAACCCCTCGTTGCACATCTATTAAACAAGAAAGTTCAGGTAACAGCATTATCAGCAGATGAATCAAATATTGAATCATATGCTAAACAAGCAGATGTTCTTGTGGTTGAAGTTTATAAAAAACATGTTATAAATGCTTCAATGATTAAAGATGGAGTTGTTATCATTGATAATGGTAACAATTATGAAGGGAAGAAAGTATTCGGTGATGTCAATACTGAAGATGTCTCCAAGCTTGCTTCAGCTATAACTCCTGTGCCTGGGGGGACAGGTCCTCTACTTATCAGTATGCTGATTAAAAACACGGTTGAAGCTGCAAAAAAACTGAGTTAAGAAATTAACTCATATTCTGTGGACTTTTCTAGTCCTATCAATGATGAGTAAAGAGGGCTTATTTTTATAGCTTCCAGCCCAAGTGAGGTTAAGGACGCTTCTTGGTGATTTGCTGTAGCTGATTGAGATAAGATCGCCTTTACGAATATCTATTTTTTCCATGGAGAAAAAGGATACTTCAAAAGTCGCGTCTCCTTTTTGTCCTTTTAACTGGTATCTGCCAGGTAAATTTTTTTCTGGTGCCCTTACCTTCTTGTCTGATAAATTGAAGGATGTTGCTAGGAATACTCCATGATGCCATTCTCCACGTTTTTCACATCTGGAGCATGTGGCTTCTAAAATACCCTCTAATGATACTTTTCCAATAATTTTCCCACAGTAAGGGCAGCCGATGAGCACTGCTTCACCGGCTTTGAGACTTGTGTCAAGAGCCGGCATAAGCTTCTATTAACTCTTATTCAATAAAGTGTTTAACAGTTTCTAAAATTCAGCCAACTTCATTAATTTTTTGTTAAGGATTATAAACCTCCCACACGCTCCATTTCCTAAGGTGTTGGCCTTTTGGCTAAAATGGATTCTAGAAACGCGCGTCGAATGATGCAGAAAATGGGCATGCAGATGGATGAGATAAAAAATGTTTCAAGAGTCATAATTCAGACTCCTCAAAAAGAAATTGTCATCGAAGGCCCAATGGTTACCAGCATTAATGTTCAGGGACAAAAAATGTACCAGGTGACTGGTGGAAAACTTGTTGAGAGAGCTCCTCAAACAGCCACAGTGACAGGTTCTGAAGAGAAGAAACCATTAACCATTCCTGAAGAAGATGTGCTTCTTGTTGCTCAGCAAGGTAACGTCAGCTTAGAGAAAGCAAGAGCTACTTTAATAAAATGTGAAGGAGACTTAGCTAAAGCCATTCTAATGATACAGACAGGTGGATAAATTCGAGGTTTCAATGTGGCTTTAACAGTTAGACAAAATAAGGGAATAATT
This sequence comes from Candidatus Bathyarchaeota archaeon, assembly GCA_016867505.1. Classification (GTDB taxonomy): domain Archaea; phylum Thermoproteota; class Bathyarchaeia; order TCS64; family TCS64; genus UBA8941. Next base: position 7,835 of record VGJH01000028.1, on the reverse strand, counting down.
GTCGAATATAAGGGTCAAGGAGTCGTATTTGATCCATCTGGTAATAGTCACATTCACCCAATTTTTGTAAGCCATGCTCATGCCGATCATGCTTCATCCTTCAAATTTCAGGACAGCCCCAAATATGCTACTGAAGAGACTGTTAATCTTCTTACTGCATTAGGATGGAAAAATATCCAGAACTGGAATAAAGTAAAACTCGGTGACAAAATAAAAATCGATGACATTGAAGTCCATATTCATAATGCGGGCCATGTTCTTGGTAGCGTACAATATGAGGTAAACACACCTGAAGGAACGATACTGTATACTGGTGACATTGGCTTAGAAAATTCATATACAATGAAATCAGCTGAATCAGTGAAATGCGATATATTAATTATTGAAACAACTTTCGGGTCACCGATATTCTCGTTTCCTAAGCGAAGAGAAATAGCTCTCGACATGGTACGCTGGGCAACCATGGAGGCACTACCAAACCAAAGGCTACCAATCTTTAAAACGGATTCAATCGGGAATGCTCAAGAAATAATCAAAATATTCAACACTCTCACAAAACTCCCAGTAGTCACAACAAAAAGTGCTTCAAAAGTGAGTGATGTTTACAGAGATCATGGCCATGACCTAAATTACTATGATTATAAATCTAAAGATGGCGAAGAACTGCTGGAAAGTAGAAGATGCGTTGTTATTTCCCCAAAAGGATCAAAGCTGCCACTTAATAACACTGAACCAGCCCTCGCTTCAGGTTGGGCAGTTTTATTCAATAAACGATCTAAAGCCTTTCCTCTAAGTGATCATGCAGATTTCAAGAGCCTGCTTAGCTTTGTGAGAAAATGTAGCCCAAAAAAAGTATTAACATTCCATGGAGGAACCATCACGAAAGAATTCCCATCTTACATTAAAACTAAGCTTGGGATCGAAGCTAGACCTCTAAGCGTGAAAGCTGAAACTATGAATGGTCAGATTCAGAATTCAGGAAGCAGGACAAAAACCTGTACGAATCAACTACTAAAAACAATAAAAATCCCTGGTTTCAGTTATTCCACTTCATGGTTAAATAAGGAGATGGCTAGATCAGGCTTCTCAGTAAATGAGACATTGCTAGCATTAGATTTTCTAATCTCACGAGGTATTCTTGAAAAAAATAATGATGGAGTAAAGTTAACTTAAACTGTGCCCTCTTTCCAGCTTAACAAGTAAGTTTTTTGTTCTTCAGTTAATTTGTCAATTTTAATGCCAAGGGTTTGTAATTTAATCTTAGACACCATCTCATCAATGTCATTGGGAACTTCGTATACGCTGGGTTTCAGGTCAGTGCTTTTCCATACCCATTCAGCAACTAATGCTTGATCTGCGAAACTCATGTCCATCACTTCACTTGGGTGGCCTTCAGCTGCAGCTAGATTAACTAGCCGCCCCTCAGCAGCAAGGTACAGTTTTCGCCCATTTTTCATCTCATACTCATCGAGATCTGGTCGTATCCTCCGTTTCCCTTTGCTTAAAGACTCTAATGCAGGTATGTTAATCTCCACGTTGAAGTGCCCACTATTCGCTAAAAGAGCCCCATCCTTCATTACTTTTAGGTGCTCCTCGTCAATGACTTTGGTATTACCAGTTGATGTGACGAAGATGTCACCGATTGACGCTGCATCAATTATTGGCATCACTTGATACCCATCCATGACTGCTTCCAAAGCTTTAGTAGGGTTCACTTCAGTGACAATGACGTTGCTTCCCATCCCTCTTGCCCTTGAAGCTATTCCTCTTGAACACCAGCCATAACCACAAACAACAAAATTTTTGCCAGCTAACATGATTGAGCTTGCTCTTAAGAGGCCATCAATTGTGCTTTGACCAGTACCATAACGATTATCAAACATTCTTTTAGTTGGTGTATCGTTAACTGCAACGATTGGGTATTTGAGTGCTCCATCTTTATGCATTGCTCTAAGCCTAATTACTCCCGTTGTCGTCTCTTCACTGCCACCTTTAACAGATTTCATCTTCTCAGTTCGCTTTGAGTGTAAGGTACTAACCAGATCTGCACCATCATCCATTGTCAAATTAGGGGTAATGTCAAGAGCTTTATTGACACACCAGTAATATTCCTCTGTTTTCTGTTCTCTCCAGGCATATACCTTAGTCCCTCTCGCTGCGAGAGCTGCTACAACCTGGTCGTTTGTAGAGAGGGGGTTTGATCCACAAAGGGCAACTTCAGCTCCTCCTGCTTCAAGCGTTCGAATAAGAACTGCTGTCTCTTTGGTTGCGTGTAGACATGCAGCTATTTTAACTCCTTCAAGAGGTTTCTCATGCTGAAACCTTTTCTTGATAAGGTTTAGAACAGGCATATGATCTGAAGCCCATTCAATGAGAAGCTCACCATTAGCTGCTAATCCCAAGTCTTTAATTTTATAATCCAAATGAGATGCACTAATCTAACAATAGGTTCTGAACATGTATAAGTTGTGTGTTGATTAGAGTTTAACTATCTGAGCGTGAGGAATGTCACCAAAATAAATTATCGCTTTATTATTCACTAACCGCTCATTCACTGCAGCTTCAACAATTTTTTTCCCAACGAGATTACAGATTGTACCACGTTTCATTGCAGTGATTGCCTCCCCCACGTTCCCAAGAATCCCCCTATAGAATTCTTCACTCACCTTGAATGGGACTTTTCCCCCTCCAAGAGTTTTACCGAGTAGATCTGCGTCACATACTGCGACAAGAGTGTCTTTTCCGTGATGGGATACGCGAAGGTAGACTTCTCCCATTTATCAGTTAGCTCCTATACTGCTTCGTGCACCACAAGCATCACATTGTAGAAACCACAATCGTTTCTCTCTCACTAGCTGCGTGTCAGGACGATGGCAGACGGGACAGATGACATATTTGTTTGTGTAAATCTCAAGAAGAGTTTTGACTGTGTCAGATGAGAATTTTCCCTGGAAAAATGCACGAGATCCATCGATGTTAGCTAGAGTAGCTAACTCACCGGTCAAGAACTTTAACAAGTGATCGGGATCTCTTCTAAGTTCATCTGCTATCTCTTTGAAATTGGTGATAACAGTTTTACGACCAGCAGTCTGAATGATTGCTTTAGGTATAGTGAACCTATCTACGAAACTTGTTGGCTCTGGAAGTTGAGTATAAGCCCTGTCAAGCATTGTCTTATAGTCTTTCTCCAAGTTTATCACTAATAGATCTAATCTACTAAGATATAGCCAATATGTTGTTAATTAATAACCTATTTGTACTTGGGATAGAAAAAAATGGAATTACCTTCTACGCAGAAGGAAATTGTATAAAATCAATGCCCCGATAAATCCGAGAATTATTCCACCAATGAGTAGGCCAGTTCCTACGCCCCTTAGAATGGGAACCTTAGCACCTATCTGAACTGAGACATCAACGTTTTTTGATCCATCACTATTCATTATAACAACAGAATAGTCACCGGATTGAGGTACCCATGTCAAGGTTTGTGTTCCATGACCAAAAGCTGATGCAACCCAAATATTTTTACTAACAGGAGATTGACTTGGAGCCAAACCTAGATGTAAAGTAAATGTTGGAAGTTTGTTCTGGCTCCACCTGTCATAAATCCATGGTTGTTGAATTAGCCTCGAATATTCGACAGGATCTAGATAAGAATTAGCATCTGCGGTTGTAGCTATTCCAATGAAAACTTGTTTTGAAGGATTATTGTTTGTAGCAATTAGTTTAACAGTAATAATATCCTGTTGCATTGGTCGCCACATTGGCATCCCATCCATCCTAATGTCGATTCCAGATTGGTAAATTGCATATGAGTTCACGTTAAGCTGAACTAATCGACTCATAAAATAACCATCAGGCTGAGAGATAGAGTCCATGCCAAAAATTAGAAAGCCTCCACCAAAAACCAAACCAATGGAGGTTAGTAATAATATTCCACCAAAAAAGATTGCTAAGACTTGAACGATTCCCCAACCAGCATCAGTCCTTCGATAGGTTATGCTCTCAGAACTCACTCTAGTTCCACAGTAGGGGCAATATTCCGAGTTAGGTGGCACCTCTTTCCCACATTTAGAACAGAAAGTCAAAGTTCTCTAAGACATAAGTGAATTACCGGTTCTTAAGTAATTCTTAACAAGGTCAATTGTTTTATTTTATTAAACAGTATTATCGTATGTGTCTACTGAGAATATTTTCTGTGAAGCGATGAGCTGGGAATCCTTCTATTCCACTGCACGAAAAACCGCTGATAACATCATTACATCAGGTTACAAACCAGACATGATTATTGGTTTAGCTAGAGGGGGATGGGTATTTGCTAGAGTACTCTGCGATTTTTTAGGTGTAAAAGATTTATTGAGTTTAAAGGTAGAGCATTGGGGTATAACTGCGACACCTGATGGTGAAGCAAAAATTAAATTCCCTCTTGAAGTGGATTTGACAGGATTAAAAGTTCTGATCGTAGATGACATCTCAGACACTGGAAAAAGCTTGACTGTGGCATCAACACATGTGAAAAAGCTTAACCCAAGAATAATCAAAACAGCTACACTGATCTTTTTAACAGGCAGCAACTTTAAACCAGATTTTTATGGAGTTGAGATGACATGGCGGTGGGTAGTTTTCCCATGGAACTACTACGAAGATATGTGTAACTTAATACCAAAAGTTAGTTCACCTAAATCATCTTTACGAGAAATCTCACAAAAAATGAAGGACCAGTTTTCACTTGAAATATCAGAAGAGGAAATAGATAAGATTTTAGTAGAAATTAAAAGAAGAAAAAATTAGTCTTTACTCGTCTTCCTCATCTTCATCTTCTTCGTCAATGTCTTCTTCTTTAGATTCTGCTTGGGCAGCTTTCTCTTCATCAGTTGTTAATCTATATTTCCTAGAGCCATTCTCACCACGGTGGGAGACGATTTCTCCTTTTTCGAATAGGGATCTGAGCAGCCTGAATACCTTTTTTTCTTTTAACTCAAGTTTCATGGCTATCTCTGTAAGAGAGAGAGGCATAACCTCAAGTTCTTTCAGAATGTCTTTTTTAAGCTTCGTTGATGACATTAAGTCTCTCCTTCAGAATTGTTGCTCAGCTTAAAGAATTTGACGCTGTTTTTGAGGAGTGGTTATATATGTAAACGGTTTTCTGCTAATCTATCTTTGGGGAAGATGATTGAAAAGATCTGATGCAAGCGTAGTTGCAGTCACTGCAAGCCATGGAATTATGCATGCATACCTTGTTGTGCTACCAGCTTTAATGCCTTTAATGGTTGGTGAACTAGGAAACCTTACTCTCTTAGCCTATATTGCCTCACTGGTCACATTCTTCTATGGGTGGGGATCTCTCCCAGTCGGGTTTCTAGCTGATAATGTTTCAAAGAAGATGTTAATTATGCTATCAATGATCACCTGCGGATTGGCTTCAGCGATTGTTGGTTTATCAGGAAACCTCTACATTACTGCAGCAGGCATGGTTTTAATTGGCATAGGAGCTAGCCTTTATCATCCCCCCGGTTACGGGCATATGGCTCTCCTCAGTGTTGAATTACGTGGTAGATTCATGGGTATTCAAGGCTTAGGAGGGGATATGGGTATGGCGGTTGCATATATTACATCAGCTGCACTCGGGATTAGTCTTGGTTGGAGAAACACCTTCATCTTGTGGGGTTTCGTCGGGGCACTGATGGCAGTAATTGATCATTATATTGTCGAAGATGTTCCAACCAGCAATGAAGAGAAATCGATGCCAAAAGGAGGTTATCTGTCTACAATAACAAAAATGTTTACAACTGAAAACAGATTCAACCTCGTCCTAGTATTATTAGTCGTTATGCTAAGTGGGGGGCTCTGGAGTGGAGTTAGTCAGTGGATCTTAACATACATCAACAAAACAAAAGGCATCAGTCTATTAATTGCAGGGGGACTAAGCACAATCCAATACACTGTTGGAGCTTTTGCTCAACTGATTGGCGGAGAGTTAAGTGACAAAATTGGTCGAAAAATCATACTCATAACAGGTTTTATTGCTTATGCAATCTCATTAATTGCTTTAGTAATTGCTCCAGGTAACTTCGTTATTCTTCTCGCTCTAGTTGCCTTACTGGGTTTCACATTCTACGTAACTCAAGCACCACTCAGTGCACTTTTAGGAGACATTACGCCAAAGAACACGGTTGGAGTAGCATATGGTATAAACTTTACAGTAAAGTATGGGTTTGGTTCAATACTACCGTTTATTGCTACATGGATCTCCTCCGATTATGGATTAGATTATGTTTTCTACTTTTTTGCCATTCTCTCAGGCCTTGCTTTAATTCTAACACTACCAATAAAGGAAGATAAAAAAGCTAAGAAAAATTAAATTTTCCCAGAAATTTCTACAATTCTGTTATGGAATTGTGTTGAAATTAGTTTATTAGGATAACCAATTGCAGCCTCTAATTCATTATCGAAGTAAATAGCTGTAAGATAGGTTAAATTCATTTTCTCAACTTCTTGCTTAATATAAATTGATGTGGTTAAAACCATATTTTCTATTACTCCTTTAATAGGTATTCCTTGTTCGATTAATAGAGTTAATAGTTTTTTAACTGATTCAAAGGCTAACACACTGGGAGTTGAAACAACCAGGAAATTAATTCGGGGTATTAATCTCAGCATATCAAGGGTTGCGTCACCGAGTCCAGGGGGCATATCAATAATTAAATAATCTAAAGTCTCCCAACGAGTTATAGCTAAGAGTTCGATGATCGCATCGCTTTGATCTGCTCCACGTAGTGGTGTTGGGTTATCCAAGCTATAGTGTACTATACTCATGTAATGGATTCCATCTGTTATTGGTGGTGTTATCCCTTTTTCTTCGGTAGGGTATAATCCTTGAACGCCTAAAATTAGGTGTGTGCTTGGGCTTGTGAAGTCTAAGTCAAGTAAACCGACACTGTATCCTTTATCGCGTAGTGCAAGTGTAAGTGAGACGCTGATCATGCTTTTACCGACTCCACCCTTGCCACTGCTTACTGCGATGATGTTTTTTACGTTCTTGAACCTTTCAGGGATAATGATTAATCGAGGATCACTCATTCCTTAATCCCCTTAATGCTCTGTAACCATACTCCACGTCCTTCAGGCACGTCAAAGTCAGGACTCCCGCAGTTTGGGCATTTAATGTAGACATGAGCCATCTCAGGGACAAAATGTATTGCTTCAGAGACATCTTCAGAAAGTTTACCGGTCTTAAAATTCCATTCATGGCTACATTTACGGCATTTAAATTTAGCCGCCTTCGATTTAATGACAAATTTAGTATCTTTCATGAAGGGTGTTCTCAGCTGATCGAGTGCAAATTCAATTATTTCATGTTCAACCTGCTGTAATTCACCAATCATCACTATGACTTCAGTGACTTTTGTTAGTCCATTATCCTTAGCATATTTTTGTGCTGTTGAGATCACTCCCTCAGCTAGAGCCCATTCATGCATGACTGGAAAGGCTGCTACATACTTTTTTAATATTATTATTTCCCTCAATAATTTTGATAAGCCTAAAATGTAGGGATTCACTCTCACCAATGCCAATGAACAATTACCTATCTAAACTCGATAAAACAGGCAATGCTTTAATGGTTTACATGAACGGAAAGTTAATTTTCAGTAGTTCTTCTAAAGGAGTTAAACCACATCTTGAAGCAATAGAAAAGTTGGGTATAGGAAAATTGGAGAAAGCTGTGATGGTTGACAAGATTGTTGGTAGAGCCGCTGCATTACTTATGCTCTACAGCAAACCATCGGAAGTCTATGCAGGCGTAATAACATTCACAGCCAAAGAGATGCTTGAAG
>VGJH01000027.1 GCA_016867505.1 Candidatus Bathyarchaeota archaeon | reverse complement strand
GACTCTTCATCACGTTAACAAAGTCCCAACCCTCTTTTGTGGTAAGGGCTTTGGCAGCGGCATATTGGAATGGAACTGGCATACTACATATCCCAGTTGGTACAGCACCGACATAACGCATGAGTTCAGGGCCACCTAAAACGAATCCTGCACGTAGACCTGTCCATGCAAAGGTTTTACTGAAACTCATAAGAACCAGTGTTCTTTCTTCCATTCCTTTCATTCCTATGAGGCTTCGGTGTTTATGATTACCCCATGTGAATTCTACATAAATTTCGTCAGCAATGGCAATAATGTCTTTCTCAATACAGAGTTCTGCAAGTTGTTTGAGTTCATCCTCTGTATAAACGGTTCCAGCTGGATTATCTGGGTTACAGAAAAGTATTGCTTTTGTCTTGGGAGTAACTGCTTTTCTAATATTTTCAAAGTTAGGCCTGAAGATGCCATCTACTTTTTTTGATGGTGCTTTAACAATTTTTGAACCAAAATATCCTACAGGCTGTGAATAGCCACCATATGTTGGTTCAGGAAGAATCACTTCATCTCCTGGATTAAGTAAGGCACCAAATGCCCGGAAAATAGCTTGGCTTCCACCCGACTCAATGACAATCTGTCCCATTGGGTCTTTGACTTCGTAGCCAAACTTTTTATAATATTCAGCTATAGCTCGTCTAAACTCGGGAACACCACTAAACGCATAATGCGTTTTACCCTCTTTCATTGAATCATAAACAATTTTGTTTATGAATTCAGGTTGATCAAAATCGGGATCACCTGCACCCAAGTTGATTAGACCGGGACGAGGGGGGATGTTTACACGTGTCGCTGAGCCAGCTCCAAGGTGGGATAACTCTTTTTTAACATATTTACTCACAGACATTTCGACCACGTATCCCTGAAGCATAACATAAGGGCAATAAAACTTCTTCGATAATTATCGGAATAAAATACCATTAAAAAAATGAGAGTAGAAATAAAATTAGGAAAGAAGTGCGTTAAAGACTAATTTGAAAGCAGCGTCACTCTGGGCTCTGAATTGTGGCGCAAAACCGTATAGAATAACTCTTCCCTTTCCTACTTTTGCTTCCACTAATGCTGCTTTCCGTGAAAGTTTTTCTTCACCTTGTAGCCACCCACTCTCCATTATTCGTTCTTCAGGATAGCTTAAGATGACGTTGCATTTATCAGCGTCTTTACTTGGTTTAACTTCGAAGGCTAAAGCAGTGCGGAAAATTATTAACAGATCTTTTTGGACCCCCCATGCTAACTGATTTTCTGAGGCAACATTCACGTGAAGTGTAGAACCAGGACAAGTAAATTCAGTTGGTTTAACATCAGTTAACATGTTTTTAACTGGTAACTTGAACTCTTCAATAGCAAAATTGCTTGATTCATTTAATGCTAGTATTGTTCCTCCATCATTAATGAATTCTTTAACTTTCTCAACACCTTCTTTACCAATACCAGTCTTATATCCATCAGGCCATTTTGTGAAAGTCATCATTCCTTGGAATCGTTTCTCATAGTATTCTTCTATGCCTTCCCCAGTAATCATTTGTTTAGAATCTGAGGGGAAGATTAATACATCATATTTGTTGATGAGTTTGCCTTTTTTAATATCTTTATCTAATACAGTTTTAAAACTGAACCGGTATTGTTCGAATAGCCATCTGGTCCAACCCTCATCCATGTTTCCGCCATATAATCTCTGGTACATACCAACTCGTAGTATCTTAGTTGGTTTCTCAGCTAGTTCACCTGAGGGGGCAGCTTCAAAAGTTAGATGATATCTTCTAGCAAGTTTGTTTAATTCAGCTTTTACTTCAGGACCACCAACAATATGCCATGAGCCAACATCATAATTGACTTCACCAACTTTAACAGGTTTAAGAAGTCGACGTACTTCAACGCCTTTTCTTAACAGTCTATTAACAGCAGCAAAAGCATCATTTACACGTACATCAATTAACCAACCATTTGAAGCGGAATCAACAACATCTCCTCTAGGGAACCTAAGTGATGGTAATAACTCGAAAGCTCCCTCGAAGGGTGCTTCGACCTCATGTAGTTTGACACCCATGAACTCTGGTACGGTGTAGGCAGCGAGATCATAAGGTATAACGGGGGTTCCATCAGCTCTTTTACTGAAGGGCCCAACATGGTAATAGTACCGTCTTAATAAACTCATCAAGTATGGTCTACAAGGCTGTGCTGCAAAAATTACATATGTTCCTCTTGGATATGCTACTCCATCAGCTGTGAACTCTCTTTGACTTCTTGATACTTCGACTCCCATATCCATTAACATTTTAATAAGTTTGTAAGATGTTGATTCGTCATGTTGTGATGGTTTAAAGACAAAAGCGTATGGTTTTTCGGTTTGACCTTTTGTTATACTTCTTGTAGCTTTAATGTACATATTATTAAGAATAGTTTCACGGAAGTTTGAGACCGCTAATATTAAAGCAAATGCAGAAGTTTTCTGTTGTTTTACTATATCTCTGAGTCTCCACCAACCACCAGGCCATGGGTGTGGAAATCCCATTTGAACCCTGTACTCGGGGCGACCTCTACTGCTTCCTTTAAGCTGATGTGGATGAACATACGTGGGTGTTGCCAAGTTTGCGCTTGCAGATTCTGTTAACATTCCACAGATATTATGCCAGCAGGGAACATAATTGAAAGTGGGCATAAACTCTCCTGGATAGGTGGCTGCTGATTCTATACCGTAGCACCCATTTTTTTCTAATAAAACATGCATTAGTCCACCATAAAGCTCCTGCTCGGTCCATATTATAGGATCAACATTTTCATCAACTGGGTTGGCGAAGGGAGGAATGTAATATCTTGCCCCAGTTCCACCCATATGGTGGAAGTCGATGTAAGCCTGTGGATGCCATTCCTTGTACATTACTTGGCTCATGTATTTTGACTCAACCATAAGATTCGTTATGGCATCACGGTTGTTGTCATGACCCACATATTTATGGTATAACCAAGGAGTTGCTAGCCCCTCATACTCAGTTCCTAGCCATTTATTGTACCAGTCAGTTACCATGATCTGACCATCAGGGTTGAAGCTGGGGAACATTATCAAAACGGTATTCTTTCTTGCTTCCTCAAATTCTGGACTGGTAGCAAACTCATATGCAAGTTCAGGTGCCATCTGGGTTCCACCAATCTCTGATGCATGCAGACTCATGCTCATAGCAATAACAGTTTTACCTTTCGAGATAATTTCCTTAACTTCAGCTTCTTTTAATCCTTGTGGATGAGCTATCTTCCAGCTCATTTCCCTAATTTTATCAAGGTTTTTAATATTTTCAGGCGCTGATATAATTGCTAAAAGGAATGGATTTCCTTCGGTAGTCTTACCGAGTTCAGTCACTTTTACACTGGGTGATTTAGATAAAACCCCAAAATATTCAACAATTTTATCCCAACGTTCGAGTTTTCGGTCAGCACCCATTTCGTGACCAAAGAACTCGTCCGGAGAAAGAACGGATGGTGACATGGATATTGAATATCGAATTCATTTAAAAAACCATCCATAAAAAAAGGATTTAAACACACTATTTTAAGGAAAATAAATAGATATAAAGAGAAAACTCTAATTTAGAGTTTTTTTCTAAATAAATCATATAAAAATTACACTATAAAAAATTATTTTAGAATTCGTTTACAATTAATAAAAACTTCTTTAGATAATTCAAAATTTTGGAAAGGGTTAAACCGTTGCAACTAAATCTTCTCATGCCCGCTGAGACGACGCACCATGCAGACGGACTCCGCTGAGGCCCACCTGTGAAGATGGGGTTACCCAGTCATGGAACAAGCGGGCAGGGTAGGCGCCGAATATCCTTGCAATTTGAGAGAGCTCAGCTGAGTGGAGCGTTGGCTCCAAACCGTGAGGCTGTGTGTTTGTTGCGAGGGACAGGGGCGCCTGCCCTCAAACCTTAAATTAACCGCTCTCAAACACGATTACAATTAAGGTGATGTGATGGACACCAACACTCGATTTGAGCTATGTTCAAAAAATCTTCAGGAGATTATTACTAAGGATGAGTTATGGAACCTTCTAAATACAAATACTAAGCCAAGAGGTTATGTTGGGTTTGAGCCCAGTGGCATGATGCATGCAGGTACTGGACTTATTGTTGGTAAAAAAATGAGGGATTATGCTGATGCTGGATTCCATTTCATAATCTATTTAGCAGAATGGCATGGGTGGATTAATAATAAACTGGGTGGAGATTTAGATAACATAAGATCCGGTGCTGAATATTTTAAGGACTGCTTTACAGCACTGGGATTACCTGAAGGAAAAGTAGAGTATCTCTGGGCTTCAGATATAGTCAGCCATAAAGATTACTGGGAAAAAGTTGTTAGAGTCATGAAATCCATGACAATGAAAAGAGCATTACGTTCAATGCCAATAATGGGACGCTCATCCGACGCGGAGGATGTTGAAGCTTCTTGGGTGCTTTATCCCGCTCTCCAAACTTGCGATATATTTCAGATGGACTTAGATGCTGCGTGTGCTGGCATGGATCAAAGGAAAGTTCATATGTTAGCCAGAGAAGTAGCACCAAAACTTGGTTACAAGACTCCTGTATGCCTTCACTCACCTCTACTCCCAGGACTACAAAACACAACAATTCAAGGTTCCTTCGATGAAGATGAAAAAATTAACAAATCAATCACAACAAAAATGAGTAAAAGTGTTGAAAAAGGCGCTATATGGGTTAATGATGAGCCTTCAGATATTAAAAACAAGTATAAAGATGCTTTTTGCCCACCTAAACAAATTGAAGGTAACCCTGTTCTAGATCATGTACGTATGATTGTTTTTCCACACATAGATATCTTTGAGGTTAAGCGCCCAAGCAAATTTGGGGGAGACATCAGTTTTGAAAGCTTTGAGGAGCTCGCTAAAACATATACTGAAGGTAATCTACACCCAATGGATTTAAAAATGGCTATAGCGGAGTGCATGATTAAACTTTTAGAGCCAGTTCGAGAATACTTTAAAAGAAAACCAGAAAATCTTGAGAGAATGCGTTCACTGAAAATAACTAGGTGATTAGAAGCCTAAGTCACCCATTTTTTTGGCTAAATCAACTAATCTACAACTGTAGCCATACTCATTATCGTACCATGCAACAACTTTGACTTGATTACCAAGAACCATTGTGCTAGTAGCATCCACGATGCTGCTGTATGGATTATGAATGTAATCGACACTGACTAAAGGTTCCTCATCGACAGTTAATATGCCCTTGAGCTTCTTTTTTGCTGCTGTTTTAAAAGTTTCATTAATTTCATTTTTAGTTACCGATTTTTTAAGAACAGCATTAAAATCAACTAAGCTAACATTTGGCACTGGAACTCGGAAAGCCATTCCATCGAGTTTACCATTTAATTCAGGAATAACTTCACCAATCGCACTTGCAGCTCCAGTTGTAGTAGGAATTATGCTTAATGCGCCTGCTCTTGCTCTACGAAGATCTTTGTCAGCTCTGTCAAGAATCATCTGGCTTCCAGTATAAGCATGTATTGTAGTCATGAAACCTGATACAATTCCATAGGAATCATTTAACACCTTAGCAACTGGTGCAATGCAGTTAGTTGTACATGAAGCGTTACTAACTATGTGGTGTTTTTTTGGATCATATAAGTTATCATTAACACCCATTACAATAGTGAGATCGAGTTTTTTGCCTGGTGCGCCGATAATAACTTTTTTTGCTCCAGCTTTCAAGTGCTTCGAAGCACCATCTCGATCCTTAAACATGTCGCTCGAATCGATGACAACATCAATATCTAACTGTTTCCAAGGTAACTTCTCAGGGTCATTTTCTTTCAGGACTTTGATTTCCTTTTTATTAATTATTAGAGTATTACCTTCAACAGTTATTGGAAATGGTGCTTTGCCATGTACACTATCATACTTAAGTAAATGAGCAAGAATTGAAGCTTCGCCACGGTTAACAGCTAAAACTTCAACATTAATCTTCCTTTCGATTGCTGAACGTAAAGCCAAGCGACCAGTTCTACCAAAACCGTTTATCGCGATCTTAACTCCCATCGGATAAACCTCATTATTAATCATAGACCAGACTCTTAAGACTAACTCTTAATCGACAATGTTTTTATGCTTGGAAACTAGTGCTTAGCCTGCGTCAGTAGACGTGAATATCACTCTCACCGCAGGGTGGTAACTGTGAAAGAACAGTGTTCCCCTTGCAAAAAAATAGTTGGCCTCATGCTCAACAAAGGGTATAAAATATTCGATCCTGGGCTAGCTCCAGAGGGAATTAGGGGATACCTGCGGCTAGAGTGGCATGAAAGAAGGCATCTGAGTTGCAGGCAGAAATGGAAAAAAAAGATCAGTATACAGGAATTAAGTATAACATTATTGCACACTTTGTAATCGAAGGTATTGTAGAGAAACATGATGTTATTGGAGCAATTTTTGGTCAAACTGAAGGATTATTTCCTAAGGATTTCGAATTACGTGAATTACAGAGATCAGGAAAAATTGGCAGAATTGACATTGAGTTAAAATCAGCGAATGACAAAACAACGGGTTCAATTACGGTCCCGAGTAGCCTTGATAAACCTGAAACAGCCGTCATTGCAGCAGCCATGGAGACTGTTGATAGAGTTGGTCCATGTGAGGCGAAAGTCACTATTGAAAGCATTAGAGATGTACGTGTTGATAAACTTAAGAGGATTCAAGAAAGGGCTAAAGAGTTAATGCGGGATTGGAAAGTAAAAGAGACCCATGATATTGAAATAATGCTAGATCAGGTTAGCCAAGAAGATAAAAAAGTTGAACCAATTCATTATGGACGAGAAAGACTAACAGCTACGCCAGATATTAGTAAGAGAAAGGACATTATTGTTGTCGAAGGCCGTGCTGACATAATTAATCTTCTTCGTGCAGGGATAAGTGGTGCCATAGCAGTTGAGGGAGTTAAAATTCCTAAAACAGTAAGGGACCTTGCCAATAAAATGGAGATCACTGCATTTTTAGATGGTGATAGGGGAGGCGACTTGATACTTAAGGAGTTAATGCAGGTTGCTAAACCAAAATATGTTGCAAGGGCACCCAGAGGATCTGAGGTCGAAGAACTAGATCCTACACAAATTAAAGCTGCTTTAGCTGCACGTGTTCCTGTTGAAGAAGCAGTTGTACCAATAACAAGTGAATATGTAGATTTAGTGAAAGAGCTGAGAGGAACACTTGAGGCAGTATTGGTTGGCAACGATGGAAAACAAATTTCACGATTTCCCGTATCAGAATTAGTTGACAAGCTTAAACAGTCTACAAATATACAATCAATAGTTTTTGATGGAATAATAACAGGCAGACTAATTGATGTTGCAGTCGAGAAAAAAGTGAAAGCAATAGTGGGAGATAGAATAGCAGAAGGCGTTCGTGTACCAAGTGGTATGGAGATTAAAGCCTTCAAAGACATCTCTTAAACCCCTTTTTTTAAGATCTAATTCTTCTTTTTAGAGCGGGTTTTTTATCAACTAAATTGTTAAAAACTTCGCTAAAACTTTCTTCTGGGTTAAGATCGTATTTTATATAAACTCCTGTATGACCAATTTTTTGTCGTCGAGTAAGTGTTCTGATTCTTTCATTGATTATACGTAAATCAACCTTTAAAATTCTAGCAATTTCACCTTCTCTACCAATAATGTTTGATTCAATATGACCCTTTTCTCCTGGTTCAATCAACATTAATCTTTTATCAACACCAGGCATTCGTGATTTATTTAATAATTGTATAAAATTTACTGAACCAGCGAAATTATAAAAATCTCTTTCTGTTGATTTTAATTTTATTAAAGGAAATGAATAGCATTTTAGCTCATCAATAAATAAATACCCTTTAGCAGCATAATTTGGAGTTGCTTGTATAATCTGTCTTTGAACTGAATGTACCCCCGCAGATTCAAGATAAGTTTCAACGATTTCAGGTGAAGGGGGGGAAGGTAAAAAAACATCAATATCGCTTCCAAGTTGAACATCACCTCTAGCAATACTACCATAAACCAAACTTTCTACATGTAATGTTTGTAAAGGTGACATCATCTGTATTGCTTCTTCTCGTAACTTTTTAAGAAGGCTCCAACGATGCTCATCATAGTTGATTTCTATCCAATCCAGTGAAGTTACACCAAATAATAATAAAGGCGCTCTGCTTATATCTTCAACCTACATAAGAGACGAGAGCTTACCTTGACCAATGACCCATTTTTAACATTATTTGCTTTCATAACAATTTGGCTTTTTTTCTTTGGTATAGTAAAATTCTTTAAATTTGAAAAACCAGGCTTCCAAATGAATGTTTTTTATGCAATGTATAGTTCAACTCGTTTAAATGGTCTAATTGAAAGAATCGCAAAGTGGAAGCCTGAACTCTGGAAAGTATTAGGGAATTTGGGTATAGCAATGAGTGTTGGCCAAGCTACTTTCGCTGCTTACATATTATTAAGAAATTTAATTAGGTTTATTTGGACACCTGACACTGCAAGCCCTGTTCAACCTCTAATTCTTGGAGTCACTATAAGCTGGGAAAGCATACCATGGTTTCTCTTAGCTGCTGGTGTCGTATTATTATCTCATGAAATTAGCCATGGGATACAGTGTTACGCAGAAGGTGTTCCGATTAAATCATCAGCAATATTATTTGCAGTAATTACTTTCGGTGGTGCAGTTGAACCTGATGAAGAGGCAATTAAGAATGCAAAAAGTATAAGTAAAATGCGAATCTTTGCATCAGGTAGTTTTATTAATATTGTTATTGGGTTGATTATGATTCCAATTTTGATTTTATTTGGTTTTTATTTACCATCTCCAATTCGAATATTTTTCACATGGCTATATCTGGTATCAATCAACTTATCAATAATGAATATGCTGCCAATAGGTCCACTTGATGGAGGCCAGATGCTCAGAACTGCAACCCAACATCTGAAGAATGGAACTCTATATGAGAAAGCATTCACTTTTGGTTGTTTAGCATTAATTTGTGGAAATATCGTTTTGAGTTTTGCCAGATTTGGGTTTGTTCAAATGTAAATATCAAGTAAAAAATTAGGCACTATCATTTTTTATTACATAAAAAAATTCAATGATAGAGGTTTTTTATTAATAACATTAGTTGGAGTGCGTAATGGTTTTATCCACTGATACTCCAGCTATTTGTGCAGTGGTGGGTAGGACCGGGGAGCTAGCCCTGCCCCAAACCTCTAATGGGCTACAAGAGGGGTCAGCAACTTCGAGGTGGAACTGAGGAAGCTATGGGTGTGAAGCCTAGTTTTCCGTCGATATCCTGCCCCGTGGGGCCAGCGGCTGTTTCATCCACTTCTGTAGGGAAATGGGTGATCACTAAAAGGGCGAACCTGGCCAGGCCCGGGAGGGAGCAACCTAAGTCTTAACGTTTGGCGCTCAAGGGATCGCGGGATGGAGGAAGACAAAGCGATTCTGCCTTTAGCCAGACAGTAATGCTAAGGGGATCCGCCACTGCACCCATTTTCATTCACCTCTTAAACATATAAGCCATGAATGAGAATTGTTTATGAAATATTTTGAGCCGAGTAAGGGATTTTTTCTTTGATGATTTTTATGGGGAATTACTGCAAGTTGTATCAAATATAAAGAAAGAACCTGAAGAAGCATTAATAGGTTCAATCTTATCCGATGAA
>VGJH01000026.1 GCA_016867505.1 Candidatus Bathyarchaeota archaeon | reverse complement strand
TTGAGAAGGATTGAGTTCCTTTATCTTTCCTACTAATCCCTCACTTCAAGGGCAGACATGTTAAGTGGAATAACTAAATCTTTATACTGTTCAACAAATTGACTGCCTTTTTTAGTGGTGAAGAATCTTCCTTCAACTTTCTCCTCTAATAAGCCATTTTCCATCAGAGTCTTCAAATATCTTTTAATTATCTCAAAATTAAGATTAGCCCTATAAACTAACCTTGTTTTATTTGCTCCAGACTCAGCTGCTTCAAGGATGTCAACATAAACGTCAAGACTGGTTCTTCTCATCTTTAAGCCTCTTTAACAGATTATTTCGATACAATGTTCAGATAAAAGACTACTCTATCATTTTTAGATACAATTTTCCTATATTTTATTAAATAAGACATTTTTATCTGACATTGGATAAAAATATCAATAAAAGGAAAATAAAATTTAAAAAAGAAAGATATTATTAAGAAACAAAGATTCTTTCTATTAATACATAACTAAATTAACTTAAAAAAAAATTAATAATATTTATTATATATTAAAAAATATATTTCAAAAATAATAATGGAGAAAAATAAAAAAATCAAATTAAAAACTCTCATTTACTACAATATTTTTGGTAAACCCTATATAGAAGATGGTAGTCTGTCACGATTTGACATGGCCACAGTAAGCAACACACAATCAAATTACTTAAAAAACAAGCAAAATACAAGTTATTGTGCATATATTTCAAAAAATGTTACTGGATCAATATTTTCAGCTAACATTCATGAATTTGTACCAATTGTCGAGAATAGCGAAATTTCTTGGGTAGACTGTTTCGCTGATGACTTTGATGGAAGCGCGTTAACTGTGGCTTTAATGTTTGGATTCAGTGACTCGCTAGTAACAGAGTTGCTTAGCAATAAAATTGGTGGATATGAAGATTTTGGTACAGAGATGGGACTTCTTTTACCAAAATTCAGAGTACACGATTTAGAACTATCATTAAATCCATTATTAATCTTAATAAAAGATAAATTAATTTTAAGTATACATAACCATGAAACTAGACGATTTAATAATTTGAGAAGATACGCTGAAAGCTATTTGTCTAGACTAACTAAGAATTATCAAAAAGAAGAATGGTTGAGCTTAACGCTTCTAAGAATAATTGATGAAAATAATACTAAAAACTTTGAGAGGCTTCAAGACATTGAAGAGGGCAGTGATGACTTAACCTGCGATTTAAAAGGAGACACTGTTGACAGTAAACACATCACTGATCAAATTTACCAAATGAAGCAAACAATGCTGAAATATGATTCAGGTTTATGGGCAACAATCGATGTCTTAGCTGAGCTTAGAAGCGGAGACGCTGAACTAGTAACCGATTCCCCTCAAATCTTAGAGAAAATTGGTTACTCAATTGATGATATTAACCGACAACTTGGATTAGCAGAGCACTTAACTGAGGTACTAGCATCATCAATGGAATGCATACAGTCCATTAATAACAACCTTCTCCAGGAAAAAAACAACCTCTTGCAAGATAAAAACAACAAGTTGCAAGGCATGAATAACTTACTACAGAAACGAAATAATGAACTTCAGGAATACAGCAATCAACTGCAAGAATACAATAATAAACTACAAGAAAAAAACAATCAACTACAAGAAGTGAATAATACGATATCAGAAAAAAACAACAGCATATCTGAGTATAATAACCTAATATCTGAGAAAAATAATGTATTAACAGCAGCAAATAATAGATTAACAAAACTAGCTGCATTTTTAGCAATTATCGCAACAGGGTTCGTCGTTCCAAACACAATTGCTACAGTATTATCGCAGACAAACATCTTTTCTTTCAATACAAATGATGCACCATTTTATATCTTGTTAATATTAGGCACAACAATAGGTGGAACTATCCTAACCTACTTATGGTCTAAACGAACAGGATTATTAGTAACAGCGGATAATGGTACAAATAATAAAAATAATCATTAAAGTTATAATAGATTTTTTTAAACCATTAAAAGAAAAAAATTCTTTTAGTTTATCTTATTACTAGATAATTTCTTAACATTCTATTACATATTAATTATCGATTAATTTGGCTGAAGCATATTTCTTGAAGCACCCCTCACAGGAAGATATTAAGAAAAAGATTGAAGGATTCCCAGCTTGGTTGGAGATCGATCTTGATGCTCTTACACATAACATTAAGCAAGTTCAGAAAAAAGTAGGAGTTGAGCTTGTACCATGTGTTAAAAGCAATGCGTACGGGCATGGTCTAGTGCCAGTTGTTGCACATATGATGACTCTTGGAATAAAACGTGTGCTCGTAGCTAAGCTCTATGAAGCTCAGCAGTTAAGGGAAGCAGGATTAGATTGTGGAATAATCAACATGGATCCACTATTCTCAGATGAAAAATTCAACGAAGTTGTTGATCAAAACATAACCCAGACGGTTTACCTCCAGAAAACAGCGGATAAACTTGACACTGCAGCAAAAAACCGGGGAAAAATTGTTTCAGTCTGGATAAAAATCGATACAGGCCTCGGCAGAGTCGGTGTCAGGTGGAACGATGCAATTGAATTAATCAAGAGTGTATCAACTTTACCGAACCTAAAGATTGAGGGATTATTCTCAACTCTTTCAGAGAACCTTGAACTTGATAAAATCCAATTAGAACGCATGAAACAGATCAGCGCTGAACTTGATGAGCTTGGAATAAAATACGGAGTCAGAAGTATGGCAAGCAGCAACGCCATCTTCCATGAACCAGACACCTACCTCGAAGCAGTGAGACCAGGAATAATGCTATACGGCCTATACCCAGAACCAAAAGACAGGGAAAAACACATAGACCTGAAACAATGCTTCACCATGAAAGCAAGAATAGAACAGATAAAAACCATCGAACCAGGAGAAAGCCTAACCTACAGCAAACGGTTCACAGCAACAAAAAAAATGCGAGTAGGAACCCTACACATCGGATACTCAGACGGATTCCCCAGAGGACTAACACAGAAAGGAAAAGTCAAAGTCGGAGACCACATAAAACCAGTTTTAGGAACAGTATCAGTCAACCACACATTAATCGACTTAGATGACACAAAGGTTGAAGTAGGCTCAGTGGTGGAAGCAATCAGCCAACAAGGAGAAAATGACGCAGCACACACAGCAGAAACAGCAGGAATAATGATCTACTCTTTAATGGTAGGAATGAATTTTCTATTACCAAGAGTGTTCATTAAAAATAATAAAAAACATTACTCCTATCAAATATAAAATAATATAAAAAATTTAATGAACAAATCATCATTAGTTTGGGAAAGACCATTTAAGTACTTCTCTTGTTGCTTTATCGACATACTCACTGCAACTTCTAGCAATGTTTGTTGCAGTTATTACCCCATATATTATCTGATCTTTTACTACAGGTATTCGTTTTATATTGTTTTTCTGCATGAGTTCGGAGGCGACAAGCATGTCTTCGTCTGGGTCTATGGTGATTAGTGGTGTTGACATTATGCTTCCTACGGTGGTTTTCTTTGGGTCCTTCTCTGCGAGGAGGATCTTGCTGATGACATCTCTTTCTGTGGCTATTCCTTTTGGTTTACCTTTTTCTAATATGATTACATAACCAAGGTCTGATTCAGCAAGGATTTGAGCTGTCTCAAAAATTGTGGCACCAACATCCAGCGTTGGGAACTCTTTATCCATATAATTCTTAACTTGAGTTGACAAGATTATCTCATGTAACACTAACCACTTTCTATTTTAACCTTACCAAGATCATAGTTGTAAAAAAGTTCAATGAAACTATTGAATTTAAATAAAAAAACACGGGTTCTTAATTAAAAAATTTTTAAGGAAAATGATTACTTGCTTATTGTTAACTCTTTGAGTAAGTCAACATATCCAGCGAATATTTTGAATGCAGTCTCAACTGGTTCAGGGCTTGTCAAGTCTACTCCTGCTTCCTTAAGTGTGTCTAGGGGGAACTTTGCCCCACCCGTGCTGAGGAATTCTAAATATTTTTCAACTGAATTTGGTTTATTATCCAAGATCTTTTGGGCAAGGGCATGTGCTGCTGAAATCCCTGTTGCATATTGGAATACATAAAAGTTGGAGTATAGGTGTGTTGGGAACTGTGACCAGGTAATTCCGACGCGGTCATGATCAAAGACTACTCCATCACCATATCCCTGTTTGAAGAGCTCTGCCAGTAAGTCTGTCATGTTTTTGGCTGTGAGTGCTTGTCCTCGTTCAACTCTTTCATGTATTTCAAGCTCGAACTTAGCTAATGTGGGCATTATGAAGAAGTACCTGTGGAAGTTTGACATTGCTTCCTCAATAACCGCTATCTTGAATTCTTTCTCACTGACTCCAATCTGTGAAGCTGGCGTATTTTTGAGTAACCATGCTCTAACCATTGCTTGATTAAAGTTGGATGCAACTTCAGCTAGGAAGGTGCCATAACCCCGGTAAACATAGGGCTGAATTTTCATTGTGAAATAACTATGCATGGAGTGCCCTAATTCGTGAGCGAGAGTACTCATACCAAATATATCATTGTTAAAGCTCATGCTGATGAAAGGGTGTGTGCCTGGAACTCCTGAAGAGAACGCACCTGATCTCTTGCCTTTATTCGGATACTTGTCAACCCACCGGTCCTCCAGCATACCCTTACGAGCAACAGTGACATACTCTTCACCCAATGGTCTAAGACCATTACATATCCAGTCAACTGCTTGATTATACTCCAGCTTTGGCTTAGTTTTGGTTAAAGGCGCTTTCTCGTCATAGACATAGAATTGATCGTAATTGAGTGCTTTTTTCCTGATGCCCCAGTATCGATGCCATGTGGGAAGATTAGCTTGGAAAGTTTTAATCAAACTATGGAATACGGGTAAGGGGATAAAATTGGGTTCAAGAGCAGCTTCTAAGGAAGAAGAATAATGTTGTGCTCTTGCTTTGAAGACATCCTGTTTAACTCCTGCAGTTAAGCAGTTTGCAACCGTATTTTTGAATGCTAAGTATCCATCAGCATAGTTTTGGAAGGATGTTTGACGCAGTGTCCTGTCGGGATTTGTTTTCAATGAGTTGATGTTGCTTTGAGTTATTTCAAAAGTCGCTCCTTGACTGTTGGTGGCTGGAGTAAATTTGAGATCAGCATCATTTAGAATGTTGTGAATAGCTGCTGATGTCCTGAAGGGATCATTCAAGGCACTTAAGATCTCCTCAACTTCAGCGGATCGAACATGTGCTGCTCTATTCTCTAGCCTATCAAAATAGTGTTTATATTTTTTTAATTTTAGCTCTTCAAGAAGCCATGAATTTAGTGTTTTAAAACCTTTCAATATTAGTTCAGGTTCAGCAAAGGAGATTGCTGAAGCAACACGTGCAACTATTCCTCGTGCACGATCATTTAGAGCAACAGCATTCTGATCCGAAGTGTCAGAGGAGTATCTTAAATTCGCGTAAAGACCAATTTTACCAGCACGGAACTGGATTGCTTCACTAGCTTCAAACCATTCAACCAAAGCTTTCGCGTTTAATGTTATTTTTCCTTTAAATTTCTCCAAAGAAGGCAAATCTCGTGATAATGCATCAAATTCAGCTGCCCAAGCCTCATCGCTCGGGAAGATTGTTTCAACACTCCAAGTGTGTTCTCTTGGAATATCTTTTCGAAGAGGTATTGTTATTGACATAATAATCACTTATTCAAGCAGTTTTTCTAAGATATCTGTTTTTTGAAAGTAATTATCACTCATGATTATTAGTAAAAAGCGAAAAAATGATATGGTTCAAATACACCTATTCCTTTTTCATTATTGTTTCTAAATGTTTAAAAAAAGTCCCCAGTTCTTGTTGGTTTTTCTCTTATTATCAAGCATTTTAATTGGAGTAATTCAGGTAGAAGCAAACATACCCTCCATTCAGGTTTCAGGTATGTATCAATCAGGTAAAATGATTTTAACAGTCAAAATTAATCACCAAAACCCAACCCAAAGTCATTACGTGGATTGGGTTGATGTTGATTTAGATGGAACAATACAAAGGTACACCCAGACACCTCAGACTACGGTAGATTTTACGGTTACAATAGATCTGGGAAATGTCAATCCTAAAATTGTTAAAGTTCGTGCTAACTGTAACACCCATGGTGATGGTGGATGGATTCAAATGCCAACATATACCTTAACAGTTCAACCACCAGAGGGATCTGGAGCAACTAACCCGGGTCCAGCAAGCTATACCTACTATCAGGTTGTCGATGTCCCAATCACAGCAACCCCTGCTTCTGGAGAGTTTTTTTCACACTGGATCCTTGATGGCAATAATATAGGTAGTTCAAATCCATACACAATCAAAATGAATGCAAATCACCAGATTAAAGCAGTTTTCACTTCAAATCAACCTACACCCAAAAACTACACTTTGACAATTCTTGCTCCAGAAGGATCAGGTTCAACAGACCCAGTAACAGGTACTTATACATATACTCAGGTTGTAACAGTCACAGTAAAAGCAACTCCAGCATCTGGGTATGTGTTTGATCAATGGATTCTTGATGGCTCAAACGCAGGAAACACAAACCCTCTTATAATAAATATGAATACGAATCATCAGCTGAAAGCATCATTCAAAACTAGTCCCAGTGGGGGAGGAATTCCGGGTTACTCATTAGAAGCAATATTCGTGGGTATTATTCTGTTCTCTATATTTGTGTCAAAGCGTAACAGCTTCAAAATTCAGAAACTAAATGAAGGATAAGGATACTAACAGGGCAAGTGTGGAAAAGATTATAATTCATGAGACATCTTTGAAGCAGAATGGTTGATGACGAGAATAAAAGCCTCTGGCCATTTGCGTTAATTTATGTTGGTCAAGCTTTCTCCCTATTTGGGAGTACTCTCGTCCAGTTTTCACTTGTGTGGTATCTTACACGCTCCTCGGGTTCAGCATCAGTTTTAGCGATCGGGACAATAATGGCTATGCTACCCACCATTTTTTTAGCCCCTTTTGCTGGGGCATTCGTTGATAGGTGGTCACGTAAATGGGTTCTAATAATCTCTGATGCACTTACAGCATTGTCGCTTGTCTTTCTGGCTTTTTTATTTTTAATAAATTCCGTAGCAATCTGGCACATCTATTTTATAATGTTTTTCAGATCACTGATGAGCATCTTCCACACAACCGCTTTCCAGGCTTCAACAAGTCTTATGGTGCCTGATAAACACCTAGCCAGAGTTGGGGGACTTAATCAAGCGCTAGTTGGATTAATGAACATCTTAGCTTTCCCTGCTGGAGCAATTTTAATGGAGTTTTTGCCCATGTATGGTATCTTATCCATAGATGTTATTACCGCAATCGTTGCAGTGATTCCAGTTTTAACTCTTGGCGTCCCTCAACCCAAAGAAAGAGTGCAGAAAAAAGAATCATTGCTCTCAGAGATGAGAGAGGGCTTAAATTTCTTACTGGAATTACCGCGTGGATTCTTCCTATTTGTGGGGATTATGACTGTAAATTTCCTGGTAACTCCTGCTGTAACTCTGATTCCATTATACATCACTAGGCATTTTAATGGTGGAGCCTTTGAGTATGCGTGGGCTGAAGCTTTTTTTGGGGTAGGTTTGATTACTGGTGGTATTGTACTCGGGGTTTGGGGGGGACTCAAACGCCGTATGTTGACGACCATGCTTTCCTTTTTTGTTGGAGGCGTAGTTTTGACTTTAATTGGTACTTTACCTCCAGATGGATACAGGATCCTGCTAGTAAGCTGCTTCATCTTGGGTTTCATTATTCCAATTGGCGGAGGTTCATTCTTTGCCATGCTACAATCAATTGCTCCTCCTGAATTACATGGAAGAACAATAAGCTTGGTAAATGCAGCAAGTGCAGCCATGTCACCACTAGGACTAGCTATTGCTGGACCAATAACGGACCTTATTGGACCACAAATATGGTTTGTAACAGGTGGAATCACCATGAGCAGCTTATCAGCCTTAGCATTAACAATACGAGAAATAACACATATTGAAGAAACCATGCACAATAGAAAAAATAATATAAACCAAACACCTAAAGAAAAATAGTTGAATTACCAGACTTTTTCTAGAAGCTTTAATGCGTTTAAACCAATAATTTTTGAGATTTCTTGATCCGAGTAACCATGCTTCACCATCCATCGTGCCACATTTATGAATTCATTCGGGTTTTCAAGACCTTCGACATAACCAGGATCAACAATCCCTGGAGGCAATTGTTGTCGTTGCTGAGTCTTTCTCTCAGGTCTGACATTATGCCCAAGTTGACGTGAAAACCAGTACTTGTATAATCCCTGATGGTCACCATACAAGGTATCTGGTCCGCAACCAACGTGATCAATACCTACAAGTTTTATGCAATACTCCACAACTTCCATATAGCTTTCAATACTTCCAATTGGGTTATTCTTTGTAGATAAACCTCGACCAGCTCCTCCAACTCCGATTAATCCTCCCTTCTCAGCCATAGCAATTATTGCTTCATCACTCATTATATGCCCTCTAGCAAAATTTGCTGGACCACTATGACTATTATAAATTGGCTTATCACTGGCTTCAGCGGTCTCTAAGGCTGTTCTATCATTTGTATGACCTACATCAACAAGCATCCCAAGCTTATTCATCCTCTTCACAGCATCGTAGCCAAAATCGCTTAAACCAGTTGTCTTATTTGTCTCACCCATCCCTCCGCCAAGCATATTTGATTCACTGTAGCATATGCCAAGGCTTCTGATTCCAAGACCATATAACACATCGATTCTGTCGAGTTCGTTCTCGATTGGTGTAGCGGATTCAAGGCATAAGACTAGGGCAATTTTTCCATCTCTATGCGCCTTTTTGATGTCGTCTATATTGTGGCAGGGAATCACCATTTTCTGGTGATGAATGTCACTTAACCTGATACCAATGTCATGAATTACATCATTCCATTTCCATCCATTAAAACTAGTGATGTAGGTCATTCCATCCATAAGATGATCAAAAATGCAATCAATTCCACTTATGCTAAGAGCTTCATAAGCTAGGAAATCTCTGCCCATCCGCTTCATATCCATGGCTTGACTCATATCTTCTGGCCATAAAACAGGGTGTTCATGAAGATCAATTACCACATTTTTTTCAATAATACTCTCAAATCGTTCTTCTTCGCTTTTTGTTAATGGCACAAAAAAAGGCTTGACACGATTTAATCCAGGAACCAGTTTAAACTCTTTATAATCAAAACCTGGCCTCAAATACTTGAACGCTTTATAACCAACATATTTCTTGTCTCTCCCCATTACGCATCATAATCAAATTAGTAGCTATCTAGATAAAATATAATTGACGATTAAGCTGGGATTTAGATGAAAGACTTATTTTATCTTTAATACAATGAGGAATATTTTCTATTTTTATCTATACTAGAGAATTTTCTTTCCTTACTTTTTGTATTATATTCGTAGATAAATGTCGGTTTACTAAGTTTCTTCAATAATTCAAGGTTTTTCCCTATTACTCCACTATTATTCACCCATATTATTATCGCATAATCACAATATTCAATCATTTTTTTCTCTCTTTCGAGTAAATCATCACCAAATTTTGTTTCAGGCCAATTCCCAGTATTGTATCTAATCTTTTTTGCATGTCCAACAATAACATTTGAGTAATTTATTGATTTCAAGTAATTTTGAAACACTCTACAAGTCCATGTGCTTCCCCAACAACTATTACATTGTTTCGTAAGATTGCTTCATTAATCATAACTTTAATTTCTTCTGGCAATTCCAATAGGTTATACGCTGAACTCCCCATTAGTAGCAATTTTTTTGATACCGCAGAGTCTCAGAAATATAAAGTGCTAATAAAA
>VGJH01000025.1 GCA_016867505.1 Candidatus Bathyarchaeota archaeon | reverse complement strand
TGTGACCCCGTT
Source organism: Candidatus Bathyarchaeota archaeon (assembly GCA_016867505.1). Taxonomy (GTDB): domain Archaea; phylum Thermoproteota; class Bathyarchaeia; order TCS64; family TCS64; genus UBA8941. Next base: position 9,889 of record VGJH01000025.1, on the reverse strand, counting down.
ATGAAGGTGCACATCCAGATGGATGAGGGAATAGTCACCTCTGAGATGAAGTATGGTGAGATTAAGCTGATTCCCTTGGCGGAGGGAAAGGAAGTTAAGGCAACCATTGAGCCCGCTAGCAGCTTTGATGTGGGTGAAGGCCCGGGTAAGAAGGTGGAGACAATGGTTATTGGTGGAGTTGCTGGTGTCCTGCTTGATGCTCGTGGTAGACCATTATATTTGCCGGAGGATGATGGTGAGCGGAGGAAACTATTGGTGGACTGGTTTACGGCTTTAGATCTCTATCCACGTGACCCACTTAAGGAGTTGGTGAGCTGAAATGTCAACAGATAAGAAGCCTGACTTGGTGGATGATTCAAAGGAGTCTGGTGAGGCTCATGCTTACACTCCTGGCTTGAAGGTTAAGCGTGCCATGCCTGTTCAGAAGCTTCGCAGGCTACCGATTCTAGGCGAAGTCCTTGTCAAGGTTGGCGACGTCGTTGGCTTTGACCAGTATGTGGCTCAGACCGAGATCAGTGGTGAGCCCGAGATCGTTAAGGTTGCTATGTTGCTTAACTTAGACGTTGAGGATGTTGCCAAATACTTGGTTAGGAAGGTTGGTGATAAGGTGAAGAAGGGTGAAGACCTTGCCTATTATGAGAGCCTCTTCGGCTTGATTAAGAAGCATGTGCCATCGCCACGGGATGGAACTCTTGAATCCTTCAGTGAAGCCTCAGGAAACGCCATCGTCAGAGGCACACCCATCCCCTTGCAGGTGAATGCGTATATTCCTGGGAAGGTGGTGGAGGTGGTTCCCCGTGAGGGCGCCGTTATTGAAGCTAATGCTGCCTTCATCCAGGGCATCTTTGGCATCGGTGGCGAGACTCATGGAGAGATTAAGGTGGTTGCTTCTTCAACCTCTGAGGAGTTGACTGAGGATCATATCACTGCTGACTGTAAAGGTAAGGTGCTTATCGGGGGTTCACGTGTCACTGATGGTGCTTTGAGGAAGGCGGTGACTGTGGGTGTCTCCGCCATTGTTGTTGGTGGTATAAGGCATCAGGACTTGATTGCTTTCAGTGGTGAGGAGGTTGGTGTGGCTATTACTGGTCAAGAGGAGGTGGGGATCACTTTGATCATTACTGAGGGCTTCGGTAAGATGAGTATGAGTGAGGGCACGTATAAGTTGTTTAAGAGTTTTGAGGGTTATACGGCTTGTGTTAATGGTGCTACTCAGATTCGTGCTGGGGTTTTGAGGCCTGAGATTATTATTCCTCATGATTTGGTTGCTGTGGAGGATGGTGGTGAGTTGGTTTCGGGTATGGTTCCTGGGACTCTTGTTCGGATTATTCGGGAGCCTTTTTTTGGTGTGATTGGGGTTGTTGATGGGTTGCCTGTGGAGCTTCAGGCGTTGCAGAGTGAGAGTCTTGTTCGTGTTTTGACTGTTAGGCTCAGTGACGGTGGTGTTGTTATGGTTCCTAGGGCAAACGTGGAGATAATTGAAGAATAAAAACCGACGCCCAATAATCCATTTTTTAAACTAAATGGCACTAATTTTTATTTGGTTATATTGTTATATCGAAGCCTTGGTAAATTTGGGATAGAAGTAAGTAGAATTGGGCTTGGGGTAGAACATCTAAAAGGATTAAAACGTAGCGAAGTATATAAAATTGTAAAAACAGCGTTGGCTAATGGTATTAATTTTTTTGATATGGTTTGGGATTTACCTGAGATAACTTCTGGTATTTCTGATGCTGTTAAAGAAAAAGATGTAAAATTCCAAATCCACCTAGGCTCTGGAAGTATGGATGGAAAATATCTCTGTACACGTGAAAGAAGTGAATGCGAGTTTTATTTTAATTCTACTTTAAATAATTTAGGACAAAGAAGTATCGATATAGTGAACTTACATTATATTAAGAATCTTAAAGTTTGGAAAGAGATCCAAAAGAAGAGATTAATTGATTTAGCTCTGGATATTAAGGATGAAGGAAAAGCGAAAGCAATTGGAGTCAGCACTCATTCATCTGATGTAGTTAAAATAGCTGTAGAGACAGGTGACATCGATGTTATAACATATCAAATAAACTTAGCTAATCATGGAATGCCTGGTCGTAACGAAGCTCTTGAAATTTGTAACGATTATAATGTAGGTGTTATAGCAATGAAACCTTTTGCTGGTGGAAATTTATTAAAAACCGGAAAAACGGTTAGAATTGCTTCCTACCAGACTGGAGGCAGGTCCCAGCTATTTAAAATTCCTTTAGATAACTCCCCCGTGAAATGTTTATCCTATGTTCTAGATCAAACCAGGGTCAGTACCGCAATAGTCGGATTTTCTGATATTTTAGAAATATCTCAAGCCATTAAATACTTCACCGCAGATAAAGAAGAGTTAGATTATTCAAAAATATTAAAAAAACTACATTTCCAATAGGACATTGTTACAAATCTTTAAAAAAATTTAAAATAAATCTCTTAATACTGAACACATAACGTTCAAACACATATGATGGTTTGCATGATAATAAAAGTGAAGCTGATTTTTTATTTAAAAAATTAGATTAAATTTTATGAGGAGCAATAATAGATTGAATTAAATAGCATTTTTAAGGTGCCTCTAGTCTGATAACGGAAGTGTGGACTGAATCCAAATAATACGACTGATCCTCTTCCTGCATTAAATTCTGCAACTGCTGCTGTTCCTCGTAATTTTTTTTCTCCTAGAATCCATCCACTTTGTAAAGGATTTGTTTCTGGATAGATTGCTACTGGATAGCCTTCATTTTTTACATTAAATGCTGGTCCACTGACGAACATAACTGAAGCTTCACGACCATAACCATAACCAATTGGATGGGTTTCATCAATATTCACCTTTAAAATACTCCCTGGACAGTAGAATTCTTGTTCTTTTATTCCTTCTAAAGCATTTTCTGCTGAAACTAGAAGATCCTTTATCGCATAATTAGATGCTTTATTTAAGGTAATAACTGAACCACCTACTGATAGGAATTCTTGTATTGAACGAGTTCCCTCTTCTCCTATCCCTATTCTGTACATTGGTTCATATTTGGTTGGTTCTGCGCCTCTTTGTGCTTTCATCCCTTCAATGATTGAATCTCTTGCTTGATCAGGTAGAATTAAGATATTAATTTTCTCAATCAAATTACCTCTCCTAATATCTTGTGGAGTTAATGAAACATAGTCAAAATCATAGTCTTCAAGAACCATTCTAAGCCACCCTTCATCTGCATTACCTCCCCATCCTTTATACACACCAAGTTTTGGTTTAGTTATTGTATATGCAATCTCAGGGAGTTCTTCTAACCCATAAAAATTAACACCAAGCTTTGTATATTCCTGAAGTATTTTCATTAAACCTTTAGTCTCTTCAACAATATAGGACCCTGGTTTAAACTCGTTGTCACCTATTTTTTCCCAACTAGCCACTCTATGAACTGTATAACCTTTAGATAAAAGCTGGTTAGCAATTTTTGTTGATTTATTTAAAGCAGAACTAAAGATATAGTATGGTTTTCCATCTTTGATGATTGATCCTTGTAAATTATCAAGTTTTTCAATTAACTCCATATTGCATTTCACTGTATCTGATACTTGGTCAACAATTATGCCCATATTCAAGCCTAAAGTATGAGCAGTTACATCATATGGAATTTCAGGTGGATCTGTTGGGTTTTTACGTAGATCCGGGTAGACCTGTTTTTCCAACATTGTTTTAGCAAATCTACCATAAGGCTGCTTAACAGGGATAACAATACTACCTTCACTATAAGTTATTCCTTCGATTGAGAAGGGTTCCTTCGCTTTGAATAATTTGACATCACCCGTCTTTAGAACTTTTAATAACTCATGCGTAGTTGCTGGATCATTCTGTTCCTTTGGTATGATGAAAGTCATTAAATTTGATGAATTTATGCTTCTTTTACCAATCTCATAACTTCCTCTTACCCACCTTTCTCTATTTTTTGCCGCGTTTTTTAATAAGGCCATGGCTGCAATGAATTCATATTCAACAATATCTTTGAGACTCCATTTTCCTCCTTTCCATGGAAGTGGATGTGTCCATCTAGACTCTCTTCCTTTAAAATCACGTTCATTCTCTATCTCAGACTGCTTAACTTCAATTGGTGTAGCAATGTCACAGCTTGCAGCTTCACTTAATATTCTTATCCCACCATGATAATGCTGATAAGCACGCGCAGGGGTCCAAGCATCAAAACCCCAAGCAATAGTTACTCCACCTTTTCCTGCAACCGCGAGTGAATCAGCCATATTAATACCCATAAAATTGACTCCTGCTGTTATAATAGGATCAACATTAGGATCAATAGGATCTTTGTAAGGGGGAACATAGAGTCTAGGACCTTTCTTACCCATTTGATGAAGGTCATATACTATTTGTGGATGCCACTTGTTATGGATCTTTTCAACTGCCATTTGTGTTTCGGGAAGAACAAACATGAACCAGTCTCGATTATTGTCATGTCCAGCATATTTGTGGTAGAGCCAAGGAGGGCTAGTTCCTTCAAAGGGGGTTCCTAGATACTTCTTGTACCAGTCACACACCATTCTGTTACCATCAGGATTTAATGATGGCACGAGAAGTAGGATCACATTATCTAAAATTTCTTTAACATTTGAATCATTACTGGAAGTTAGGTGGTGTAGCAGATCTACACTCAACTGACTTCCTCCAACTTCTGTAGAGTGAATACTACAGCTAATTATCGCTATGGTGCGTCCTTCTTCTACAAGTTTTTCAGCTTCTTCTGGAGTTAACCCCTCAGGATCAAGTAACTTTAATTGTATTTTTCTTAATTTTTCTATATTTTTCAAATTTTTTGGGGAAGAGATAGTAGCTAAAAGGAATGGATTACCTTCAGTCGTTTTTCCAAGATCTTCCACAATAACACGATCTGATGACTTAGCCACCTTCCAGAAATATTCAACAATCTCTGGCCAATCAGCTAGCTTTTTATCATCACCGATTTTAAAACCAAAATATTCCTCAGGTGTAGGAATTCTTTCTTTAGACATGAATGAAGATCACTTCAACTAAATTAAAATACGTAGCTCTTTTATGTTTGATCCCTTCAAATCAATTGTTTTTATTGGTAATTTTATATTTTTAATAGTAAAACCAAAATAATAAAACATGTTTTTCTAAAGAGAACTTAAGGTGGTATGATGAGTAGTGAAAGAACTTCAGTACGAATCATGATTACTGTTATCTGTGCAGCTCTTTATGCTGTAGGTGCATACTTAACTGCTTATATTCCATCCCCTTGGGGTGTTGGACAATTTAGACCTGCTGTAGTAATCCCAACTTTTTTCGCAGTTGTTTTTGGTCCAATTCCTGCAGGGATAGGTGCAGCTTTAGGTACACTATTAGCTGACTCTATTAAACATGGATATTTATATCCTGGCAGTCTTATTGCAGCGGTTCCAGGAAATTTTTTAGGCTTCTTCTTAATTGGTAAATTATTATGGAAAAAATTTAGCTGGAACAAATTTATCCTTATTAGTAATTTTGGGCTTCTATTTGCTAATGCAGTTGTAGCAATATTATATGTGTTTGCTTACAAATTGTTGTATCAAAATCAGTATACATCACTTCCATTTGAAGCTCTTGTAGTTATGGCTACAGGATTGACGTTGTTCTGGTTTGTTACGAAGCTTCCCTTTGTTTTATTAATAACACCTCCTTTGATTCAAGCAACAGTTTCTGCTTTTCCTTTCCTAGTAACTAATGATTTGAAAGAGATCCTGAAGAAAGGTTTACCTGAACGTGAATTGGGAATTTCAATGCTTGGTCCAGGTATCTTACTATTATTGGTAGCAGTTTTAATGGGATACTCTGGGGCTGGAGCTTATATGATTAAAACTTTCGGAGTAAACACTAAAAACATCATTGAAATTGTATCTTATTTTTGTTCAACCATCTTAATTATAATTGGTGGCTACTTCTTCATTAATACTAAAAAAAAATAAATAAAATTATTTTTTAAATGAACCCACATGCCATTCATATCCTCGAACAGTGGTTACATATTCTGGCCATGGTAAATCTATTGGAGGCTCTAAATCCGGTGGAAGAAGTGGTTTCTCAATATATTCACTAGTTTTTACTTTATGCTCTGTTAAACATTTTTCAAGAATTATTGGATCCAGTATTAAATCAAGCATTGTTCCACTGATTGTTTTTCCTGCGGATATTATGCTTTTATCAATAACTCCTTTCATACCACATAAAGCATACTGAGTCCATGAAGGTAATCTCACTCCTGGAACCCTTAGACTCGGGACATAAACTTGAATCCATACAGTAGGACAATGCCATGAAAATTCTACATAATCATCGCTGCCACTTTTCTTCTGGTATGGTGGTAGACTATTTCTTCTTTGTTTTTCATAATCAGAAGGGGGAGTGAGTTTCTCATTGAATGGTTCTTGTAATGGCTCATAACCAAGGTTTTTAACAATCTCTCTTGCCTTATTTTTATCCTCTTCAGTAAATTTTGGAGCACCAACTAAAACCATGTTATCATATGCAAGATCAGCAAGTGATTTATTGAATAGCCCTGTTCTGGTTTTAGTCACCCAACGTGGTGTTACATTACAGCCTGTTGCTTTAGCTGTTGTCTCTGCATTATTTAGGAGAACTCTCCAGATCTGTTCTTGCTGTGCTAGACTTGAGCTTCTCCATGCATATGTTATAATCCCAAGTTTTGGTGGGATATTATCTGCAGTTGCTTGACCTGCAACAAGAATTGCTTCATTTATACTCCATGATCCCGTATGTGGAAGCATCGATTCTTTAGTATACTTTGTAGTAGTATACATTAAGCAGACTGCGTCAAGGGCACCAGGGCATCTGGCCTGCATTGGTAAATCAGAGTAATTAAACCATTTCTCAGGCTCATCACAAGTAAAAATAAATGCAACACACCAATAACTACCCCAAGTTGTTTCATACATTATCGAATTAACATTTCTTGGGTGCCATGCAACACAAGCATCAAGATTATCATAATATCCTCTTGCTGCTTGGTAGGGTTTAGCCACACATATTTTTTCTGCAGGAGTACCAAACACCTTTAGAGTACCTTTTAAACCGAATTCTTTCATTGTTTTAATTGTTGCACAAGCGCCAGCTAATGCTCCCACACCTAAAGCACTATGTGGATCCGTATGCCCTGCTTGCCATGGATTCAATGTTTTACGATAAGTTACAGGATCCTGTGAAGTCTCAGGTACTGCATCATATTCTGTATAAGTAGAGATGACTGGTTTTCCCTCTCCATAAACTGCCAGATATGCGGTTGGCATACCTGCAATCCCTTCTATAAGCTTGAACCCCTCTTCTTTATGGAATTTAACATATGCTTCATATGATTTATATTCTCTAAGACTTGTTTCAGCAAATTTCCAAATTAATTGATGAAACTCTGAGAACCTTTCAGCGTTTTTATCAATCCAGTTTAAAGCAAATTTTTTTTCATCATTAAGAATCGACATCTATAGTCGATTGAATGTAGCTCAAACTTTTATAAAATATAAACGATGAAAAGATTCGATTAAATAAAAAATTTTTAAAATTGATAAATTGTTTGTATCTTAATAATAAATGAAAAAAAATTAGCGGGGTAGAAAGTTTTACTTCATTTTCTTTAAAGCTTCTTTCGTTTCTTCTGGAAAGTCTCTCACCAAGTTACCAAGAACTAACTCTGCGACATATTGTTTAAAGCGAGCTTCATCGAGTTTAGTTGAATAGATTCTCCTATGTCCTCCTTTACCAGTAATTTCATGGTAGTTGAGAACGCCTTCATCGACCATTGCATTTAAGAAGTTAATAATCGATGCCCGACTAATCGTTTTATTTTTAAGTACTTTATTAACTTGATTCCAGACTTCTCGGGAGCTAGCACCCACGCCCTTATTCTCCCAGATGAATCGGAGAGCCTCTTCCTGATAATCCTTAAGAACCATTGCCAGACCCTGGCCAGATGTATCAATTGTCAATGTCATTTTTTATACCACTTGGGTCCGTGAATGACCCTCTGTAACAACTATTTAAACCTTCACTTCTAACTAGATGATAAATATATAATCTTATTGGATTTAAAGTAACACTTAAATACTTATGAAGTTTTCTTCATATGAAGAAGATTTCATAGGATGTGTCCTGATGAAAAGAGGATTAACTGATACATGTTATGGATTATTTTCAACATTAGCAAATCCTACTCGATTAGCAATACTTGAAAAACTTAGAATCCAATCAATGAATGTGTCAACACTTGCTCAAGTATTAAATCAGGAGCAAAGCATGATTAGCCATAATTTAAAACCATTAGAACGATGTGCCTTAATTTACTCTGAGCGAAGTGGTAAAGAAAAAATCTATAGTCTTAACAAGGACACAATGGAGAAGATCTTCAAGGCTGTTGAGGATCATGCGAACAATCATTGTCCTTTTGGAGGAATGTGCGCTGATTCTAAATAGTAATGATCAAATGGGATGAAAAAAATGAGTCATGGAACAGATCATGGAAGTAGTCATGGAACAGAGAGTAAAAGCAGTCACGCTCCTACCTCAGTTCCTGAAGTGAGATTGGATTTACCCCCGATGTTCTGCTACCAATGTGAGCAGACTGCACAGGGAACAGGATGCAATATGATGGGTGTATGTGGTAAAGATTCAGAAGTCTCTACCCTACAAGATCTATTAATTTATGCTTTAAGAGGGCTTTCAATTGTTGCTGTTGCAGGTAGAAAGAAAGGTATCTATGATTGGGAAACGGATAGATTTGTCACGAAAGCTTCATTCGCAACACTTACAAATGTAAATTTTGATCCTGAAAGAATCTCCAAGCTTATATTCGAGACCGTTGAGAAAAGAGAAGTTCTTCAAAAAATTGTTAAATTAAATGTAACCGATGGCCCTGCAGCATTCAAACCAGCATCTACAATCGAAGAAATGTTAAAACAAGGTAAAAATGTAGGAATAAAAGCAGAGTCTGATGCTGGTTCTGACGTGCATAGCTTACGCTGGACGTTAATTTATGGGATTAAAGGAATAAGCGCATATGCAGATCACGCAGCGATTCTAGGTAAAGAAGATGCACAAGTTTATGCATTCATTGAAGAAGGATTAGCAGCTTCTTCAGATTATAGCTTAGGATTAAACGATTACTTGAACCTAGTACTGAAGGCTGGTCAAATTAATCTTAGAGTAATGGAGCTTCTTGACGTAGCAAACACTGGTGTCTATGGAAATCCTATACCAACACAGGTTCCCTTAGGTCATAAAAAGGGAAAAGCAATACTTGTCAGTGGTCATGATCTCCACGATTTAGAGCTTTTATTAAAGCAAACTGAGGGAAAAGGCATCTATGTATACACTCATGGTGAAATGCTACCAACACATGGCTATCCAAATCTGAAAAAATACAGCCACTTTTATGGACATTATGGTACAGCTTGGCAGAATCAGATTAAAGAATTCTATACTTTCCCTGGTGCAATATTAATGACAACAAATTGCATCCAAAGACCTGCAGAAACCTATAAATCAAATATATTTACAACCGGTTTAGTTGGATGGCCTGGTGTAGTCCATATAGCTGACAAAAACTTCGATGCTGTTATTAAGAAAGCATTAGAAATGCCTGGGTTTAATGATGACATAGAGAATGGGAGTGTAACAGTCGGGTTTGGACATAACACTGTCATGAGTGTAGCACCTAAAATTATTGAATTAATTAAAGAAAAGAAAATCAGACACTTTTTCTTGGTTGCAGGATGCGATGGAGCTAAACCAGGTCGTAATTATTACACTGAATTCGTTGAAAAAGTGCCTAATGATTGCATAGTATTAACTCTT
>VGJH01000024.1 GCA_016867505.1 Candidatus Bathyarchaeota archaeon | reverse complement strand
AGACCCTGATGTACTGATTACAGATAATGTCGGAACCGTTGTGAAACGAATGCTAAAGAGAGGAACACAATGTGGAGTCAACATCAAATTCGGAAGAGGAGGAGATAAAATTCATGGACGAATAATTCTGGGGCTAACAAGCTACCTCGACATGGGATTGGCAGGGCTGGTGGAACGCTCACGTTTCACTCTGGCACCTATGGGGTTAAGCTATGATTGGGAAGCAGGAAAAACAATCGATAGCCGCCAGTGCTTCGAGGCATATAGACTAGAAATAGCAGTACCAGAGATGAAAGGAGGCTATGGCTTCGATTCCGATGCCTGGGAACTTGTAAAAAAGGATCGTGGAGGAATGCTTTTCTCGCCTCAACCAGGACTTCACGAAAATGTTGGTTGCTTAGATTTTGAGTCGATGTTTCCTAATATCATAGTAAAGAAAAATATCAGTTATGAGACAGTCACTGAAACTGAAGCCAGATCTGACATTAGAGGTTTCTTAGGAGGATGGACGGGGCATTTTCTGGAACGCCGCCTCCGCTTCAAACACCTCAGAAACGTCTATCCACCAAAGAGTAAAGAATGGAGGTGGTGTGAAGAGAGGCAAAGTAGTCTTAAACTCATGCTGGTGGTTGTCTATGGATACAGTGGATGTTATGCAAATAGGTTTGCTAACGTTCGGGTTTTCCAGGAGATCAATAGGCAAGCACGTCAAGCCATGGTTAAGGCACTAAACATCTCCATAGAAGGGGGATTCGAAGTCATCTACGGGGATACGGATTCTCTTTTCGTTAAAAAACTAGGAGCAAAAAGAGAAGACTATGAAGTTTTGGCATCTACTATCGCTGAAAAATCGGGACTGCCAATCAGACTGGATAAGCATTTCAGGTTTTTGGTGCTTATGAATAAATCAACAGACCCTCACCAGGCATCAACGCGACGATATTTCGGTAGGTTAATGAAGGGAGGGTATTTTTTCAGAGGAATAGAGCTGAGACGCCATGACACGCCGCCCTTCATTAAGCGTCTGCAGGAAAGAGTCATGGAAAACCTCTTCGATGCTGAAGACGCAGAAGATGTTAAGAGAAGAGGCATACCTAAAGCCTTAGCTCAAGTTAATAGAGCCTGTGAAGAAATAAAACAACGGAAGGTTGAGGCTCAGGAACTAGTTATATCCAAGAGGCTTACGAGAGAAATCAACGATTATCAAAGCATGCAGCCCCATGTGGTTGCAGCTCTGCTTGGAGGTGAAGAGGAGGGAACATCAAATTTCGTCTTCGTGAATACGGAACGAAAAAATCCTTACCTTCGTGTAATCCCTGCTTACTTGCTCGACGATGCTTCTAGGAGTTATGACTGGAGGAAATATGCGAGCCTGACAAGAAAAGCAGGAACCAACATGCTGTCATCTCTAACTAATGAGTTTGATCAACGAGATTCATTGTTGAGAATGAGTCAACTTGATGCATTTTTTACATAAATTTGTTTGTTTATGCAACTGAATAATAATGATGATTCTGATTTTAATCTTTGTTTGTTAATATTATTATGGATAAATAAGTCCATGTTATTTATTAACATATATAATTAACAATATTCCTAAGTGATGTTCGCTGATAACTAATGAGGATATTAAAAAACCATTTGAATATAATGACTCACATAGATGTATCGAACTTTTTTCATGCTTCTCTAATACTGACGCTTACAGAATATTCAATTACGCAAAGAATGGAATCAAAAACTCATCATACGCGATAAAAGAATTGAACATAACCCCCAAACGTTATTATCAAAGACTTAAAGAGTTAATAGACCTTGGACTAGTAGAAAAAACAGAAATTGGCTACCAACACACCCCATTAGGAAAAGCAGTTAACAATATTAACACAAGTTTAATTGATGTATATAAAAATAAGGAGAAAATTGAGTTTCTAGGAAAATTCATGAATACAACAGCGTTATCAGAAGAAGAGAAAGCTTCAATATCAAACATTCTAGTTGAGGGCACCCAAATTGGTCAGTTAATGAACCATATTGTAGAAGCAGGCCAAAAGAAAATAGAGAAAATACCTTCATACGAAAACCTAGTTAAACGAGTCTGTGAAGAACTCGAAAAAACAACAACCTCATTATATTTAGCCACAAGTTATTTTGATCCAGATGTAATATCCACATGTTTCAAAGTATATCAAAAAGGAGTAAAAATTCAAGCAATCATGCCCGGTAGCTCACTTACGAATAAATTCAACAAACTTCGAATGATAATGTCACCAAAAGCATTAATGACAATAATTGATGTTTTAAGAAGTTCTAAAAATCCTAGCGAGTTGTATCGAGAAAACGAGGTTTTATTTAGCTTAGTTATCATCGATAATAATCGATGTTTTTTCGAATTCCCAAAAATCTTTGAAGAAGAATTTACAGTCGCTTTTTATGTAGAGGACGCCCTATTAGCTACAAAATTCGCTAAAGTCTTTGATAAAATGTGGTCGACCGCTAACAAGGACTCGTTCGAGATCTTAAAATATTTTAAATATATTTAAAAAAAATTATTTTAAATTGAAATAACTTATTTCTTTTAAGTTATTTAAGTCATTAATTTTTACCATTCTTCCAGAGATAGTATAAAGGAAATTCTCGATGTAAAGGCTTCTTTCAACAGATGATTCACTGTTGAACCAGTATCCACTCTTTAGTAATGAATCGTCCTGAATGTGGGTTATTCTACCCCTAAGAGTTATTCCTTTCAAGCTTATTTCAAAGACATATGCTCCTTGTGCAATGTACTCTCCATAAGCATTTGCAGGAGGTTTTCCATTATATTTAGCGGGATCAATCTTCGTCTCTAATATTGGTATTACTAGCAGATTCTTTTCCTTACTGAACAGGAAAGCATGATGATCGTGTAGGGCAGGAGAGTCTGTTCCCCTGTCACCGACTTCAATTTTAGCAATTTCAATTGGATTAGCGACATTAGTTACATCAAAGAGACTTATCTTTAATCCCTGATACCAAGCGAAATCTCCTTCCTCAGCTTCAACAGTCTCTTTTCCTAGACCAATTAAATGTGTCTCATCGTATGGGTGAAGGTAGTTACTGTAGCCGGGGATCTTGAGTTTGCCAAGGATTTTTGGTTCAGTTGGTTTAGATAAGTCGATAACGAAGAGAGGATCAACTTTTTTAAAGGTTACAAGATAACATCGGTTTCCCATGAACCTAGCTGAGTAAATCTCTTCTTTAGGGGCTAAACCTTCAATTTTTCCAACTGTTTTCATGTTTTTATCAAGAACATATACTGCACTGGATTGTTCAGTTGATGATCCACCTCTCCATCCCCACCACATTCTTCCAGTAGTTGTAGCTATTCGGAAATATCCATTATATTCATCCATGCTAAACTGATTTAAAACCCAACCAGGAACAGTTCCTTCAGCTATGAAATTTATCAATCCATTATCGAGCTTGATTTTATGGATTGTTGTGTTACTCCACTTACCGACTGTCAAGTAAAGGTGTTGTGTACTTACATAGATTGTGCTACTAGCACCAATAAGCAATGTTTTACTTTGAGTTTGCTGGCTTGGATTTTGGCTATTTAAACTAATTATCGTAGTATATGCATACCATGGTTCTGTGCTATTCCAATAATAGTAAATATCAGTGGGTTGAATTTGGTAGGCTTTTGAGCCATCTTGAATAACTGGTGTCTGAGGTCTTCCCTCAATAATATATGCACCCTTCTGAACAATCAAATAGACATAATCACCAATCATTCTACTTGAGATATAATTTCCTTCTGCTTTGAAATCTCGATCAAGTTTTGGTTTCAATTTATTAGAGATATCATATACTCTAACTATTGTTACTTGAGTTGATTTTATAGGAGGCATAATGTTGGGTATCTTTTGAGTTGGCTCAATATCACCAAACACTGTATAATTTTGACTGAACACAACAAGTTTGTTGCCAGCTAGATATATGTCTCCAACCTGTTCATCCAGCTTAATCCTCGAAAGGATCTCTGCTTCACTTGGGGGGTAAGCTTTTGAGATGTAAACCACGTTTCCACGTGCAATGTAAAGGTATTTACCATCAGTTTTTACTTTATCAGCTTCATCAACTCCAGCAACCTGGATATTAGTGCTGGAATAATTAGTACCACCCTTAGATGAGTCAGTTGAAGCCATTTGTGCCATCCCAAGCTCAAATACTCTGTACATTGGAGCAGAGGTTTGTTTCTCAAGGAATTTTTGTAAATCAGAAGCAGATCTGAAATTTTGTAGGCTGCCAAAGTAGTTGATATCAGGTAGGTTTGTCAGCATTTCTAATTGAAGAACAGGACCCATTAAAAGACTTCCACATATTAAACCTATGAGAGCATAGGTTGTTAATTTAGCAACATTTGACAACATATGTATCTGTATAATAACCCTACAGTAGAAGACTTAATCCTAATCATTAGAACATAACAGTGAGCTTGTTCTTATCCTTCGAACAGGCTTCTTCAGGGTTTTTTTATAAAATAGAATATTTGCATTTAGTTATTTCATAAAATCTAAAAGTTGATTCAATCTGTAGCGCTTTTTTTGTGGAGCGTTTTTCTTCAAGCCCAAGTGCTCTTCCTGAAACCCAATATCCCGAATTGTTTTGTGGGATCATCTCTCGGGGAAATTGAAAAATCCCATCATTTATTTCATAAGATTTTAATTTTTTTATATTATTCTTAAACCATGGATGGTTTCTACATTTCCCCAATCTATTTAATAGACTTAGCCTTAACAGATTTGATTTATCAAAACATATTGATTTTTGCATCTTCTCATTAAAGTCATTTTCAAAGGGGTAACCAAATAGATGAATACTCCAACCAGCAGAATAAAATCTCCTGGTATCTGGTTGATAAAGAATTCCATAGCCTGGTTCCAGTTTTTGATATTCAGGTGATAAAATAAAGTCAACTAAAGTCTCGATTTTAACCTTGGTATCCATCTCATTTAATAGACTTGGTGTGTGAAGGAAACAGTGAAAGTCATGAATATTTGGTAAAATTGCATGCTCTTTAATAATTTCAGGATTTAGTATCGGTCGTTCTCGAAAGTTTTTAGGAATTTTACCAATTTTTTCTGGATTAATGTAAATTTCATTAAAATTTTTTATTTCAGTAAAAGATACTGCATTTTCTAATCTTTTTCTTATAATGTAATTGACTTCTTTATGATTAGAGTAACCAGTCATTGCTAAGTAGCCAGCAATTAATGATAAATAAAACCATGAAAATGGTACAGGATTACCTTTTGATAATTCAATTTCATCTAGCCAATCTAAGTAGGGTTGAATACGATCATCCAAAGCAGCTATTCCTTTCTTTAAGCCAAATTCGAATAATCGCCCCATACAATTCTCGAAAGCTTCAGGTTTAGAGTGGTGTAAGGAGGTTGGTGATACTGAAAATTTTAAAAATTTTAACTGTTGAGTAACTAATCTTGAGGAGAGTAAATCATCTTCAAATTTGCTGGCGTCCTCCTCTTTAAATTCTTTTTGTGTTCGATATTTTATGATTGGTCCAGCATTTTTGATTAACCAATCATAAACATCGTTCTCCAATGAGTGCACCTTATAATATTGTAATTTCTGAACTGTATTTGCTGAAAGGCTCTCCACCTTTCTTAGTTACCATGACAACATCTTCTACTCTAGCAGACCAACTATTTGGTAACAATATGCTGGGCTCAATTGTAAAGCACATGCCTGACCTGAGAATTGTCTCGTCTGGGATGTAAAGGAAGGGTGGCTCATGAACTGTTACACCTATTCCATGCCCAAGCCTGTGACCAAAATATGGGCCATATCCTGCTTTTTCAATGATTCCTCGTGCAATTTTATCTAAGTCTTGTGCAGTTATAGTTCCATCAATCATTTTCTCTATTGCTGCAGACTGGGCTTCCATTACCTTGCTATGAATATCAATTACATCCTTAGGAGTTGGTTTACCAACATAGATTATTCTACCAAAATCACTACAATAACCTTTATAGAATCCTCCAAAATCGAAGGAGATTACATCACCATCTTCAATAACACGGGATTTAGTTCCAGGTGTAGGGTATTTTGGATTTCTTAAACTAACTGTACTGACAAAACTCGTATAATCAGCACCATGTTTTTTAAATTGATAATCAACCTCTGTAGCGACATCTAAACTTGTTTGTCCTCTTTTAATTGAATCAACAACTTTTCTATAAACAACATCTGTGATTTTACCAATCTCCTTCATAATCTCAACTTCTTCATTGGTTTTAATCATCCTCATTGGGGAGATATAATTCGAAGCAGGAGTCACTTTGAGCTTTGGTAAAATCTCATGCATTAGGATTAATGTATGAGACCAAGCACGATTATCCACAAGAGCATGATTCACTTTACCATTAATTTTTTTAAGAATTTCTTCCATAACCTTTTTTGGGCTTTCAGTTTCATCCAAGATTCTTACTTCATCAATGAAGGGTTTATCTTCAGCCTCTTTCAACCATCCTCTTCCACCCATTCTAGGTCCTAGTAGAATAAATCCTTCATCAACACCAATGTATGCTCCTTGAACATAATCACCATAAGAATTATGGTCAGTCATTGAAGGCCCTGAACGTGTAATACCAGTTAGGTAGAATAGATCAGCCTCTTTACGTAGGTATAATAAATCAATTCCATTTTCTCGCATTTTACTGCGAATGGTTTCTAATCTACTTTTAAAATCCATGCCAATCAGAAATAATATTCCATTAGAGTTTATAACATTATCAAAAATTTTTTAGATTTAAGGTTTAATTGAAAAGTATATTATTTCTATCTAATCTGACTCCAAAAAAAGATGATAAAATGGATCGTATTAAAGTTATTAATATCAATGGTGAAAAAGCGATTAATAATGACTTTTTAAAAGATATTGAATAATTCTCTGAAATAGCATATGAAGTTAATATTAAAGTTAAAATTTTAAATATAGTAAAGTGTTCTGAAATTACCCCAATTAAGCCCTCATTAATGAGTAAAACTGGTTTCTCACCACTTACAAAAAAATAAACAAACCTTGATGCTGACTGAATGAGCATCGGTATAGATGCATATCCGCTTAAAGTCAACATTCTTTTAAGACTACCATTAGCTCCAAAAAGGAGACTAATACCTTTATACAATAGGTTTGATAGAAACCACCCAAAAAAAGTTGTAATTATTGATGCAGCAACCACCAAGCCATAGAAAAGCCCACCAGGGGATGAATTTGTCAGGGTAATGATCGTTCTTGTTAAGTTTAGGTATGAGGTTGCTGCAGTAAATATTGAGGTCAATAAAATAATGCTAAAAGCACGCCAAAACTTTTCTTCTTTTCTAACTTTAAAATAAGCATTTATCCTATTAATCATCGTATTTTCCTCAAAATAATTGATTAGACCCATACATCTAACACCAGACATAGTTCTACATTAAGAGCGAATTAATAAGTATTCAAGTTAAACCAAAAATTATAAAAAATGCATCTTTATACTTGTACATTCTTTTGTTTTAAAACATGTTCCTTCCATATTGATGAATATATAAAATAAATTGAGGTAAAAGCAACAAGCCATACACCTGCAATTAAAAAAGGATTAAAAACACTTTTAGGCAGTCGTTCTCCTCCAAATTCGTAGGGTGCTAAGGTTATTGGATTCAATAAGTTTTCTGTAGGGGCAAAGTCATCCGTTAAAATTGGTACATCGCTTGTATTAATTATAGAATCAAAGAGGGTTTTTGCATATTGACTGATTAACATACCATTCTTTGAAGCTGTTAAAGCATTTTGGCTTAATATATCTGTATTATATCTGAAAATATTTTTTGTTGCTACAAGTATCAGATTTTGTAATTGAGCTTTATAAGGACTTGATGTGTAAAAAATATAAACCTGGGGAAAAATAAGGTTGACAGTTTTATATTCAGCTCTCATTAGATTAGAAGTATCACCAATATAAGATGAAATTAAATTTGATAAAATTAATCCATCTGATGAAAGATGATTCGATAATTCATTAAAGAACTCATAAGTCATGAGATGAAAAGGAACATATGATTTAGAGTAGGCATCAAGGACGATAAGATCGTAGCTCCCTAATTTGTTTAATACAGTTCTTCCATCTTCAACGTAGATTCTTAACCGTGAACTGGAGATCACTCCAAAAAACTCTACTGCAGCAGAAACAACATCTGGATCAATCTCAACCACATCAACATTAACGGTCGGATAATATTCTAAAAATTGTTTTGGACCAGAAAAACCACCGCCTCCAATAAATAATACATTTCTTATTCTTGGATTGAAAGCGAAGCCTAAGTTAAAGTAATCAGTGTATTTGTAAACCGAGTTAGTTGAACCGTTAAGATACATCGCACTATGAGCAAGATTGTTTAAATAAAGAGTGCGAATATCACTACTATCAATTATTGTTAAGGTTGAGTAAGGAGTTTCTTTACTGTATAGAATCCCACTTGAGCCTGGATTAGATAAAAAATTTGGAGGAACTATTAACAACAAAATAAGTAATAGGCTAAGAATTCGTTCAACCCAGAATAACCCTAACATAGAAACAATTACCAAAATTAAACCAAGTGAAATTAGTATTGTTCTCACTCCAAAGGTTGGAATTAATACAAAAACAGTGAAAAAAGTACCCAAAATGCTTCCTGCAGTTGAGATTGAGTATAATCCTCCAGAGATCCCACCCACTCTAACAAAATCATCTGCAGATAATTTAATTGAATAAGGAGAAACCATGCCAAGAAGAACAGTTGGAGCACCTAAGATGAGTAAACAAGCAATTAATGGACCATATCTATCTCCAAGCCCAGACCAAAGTATTAATTCAATAATAAACGAATATGACGCAGGTATTAACAAAATAAAAATGCCAGCAACCAAAATTATCATTGAAAAAGTTCTGTAACTAGGCATTCTATCTGCAATTTTACCGCCAAAATAATAACCAATAGAAAGCCCAATCATAACAACTCCAATTAAGTTACCCCAAACAAAGATACTATCACCAAAAGTAGGTGCAAGAAGCCTACTTGCCACAAGTTCTAAAGCCATAACAACTGCACCAGAAATGAAAACATTGAATCTAACACCCCAAATTTTAAAATTCTTTGTAGCAGCCATAACATTACGATGTAATGATAGGTTATAATTATTTTTTCAAAAAGGAACCATTAAATTAATTACTAAACTAGATGAGGACTCGATAATCTATTTACGTATAATCAAGCTCACCTTTTTCTGTAAAATTAATAAAGTGATTTAAATGGTTGAAACGCGAAAGGGAGTAAGCCCGGTCATTGCTACGGTTATTCTTGTTGCTGTCGCCATAACAATATCAGTAGCAGTTGCTTATTGGATGGGAGGAGTTTCAAGCAGTTACACAAAATTTGAAAAAGTCGAGATAAACCCAGCAGTATGCGTGTATGTTGAAGGAACTGCTCCTTATTGGAATGTTACATTTACTGTAAAAAATACTGGAACACAACAAGCAAACATTATTCAAGTTTATTTAAACAATATTGAAGTTGATGGATACTCAACAAGCATCCCTGAACCTAAAAAAGCAGTCTGTAGCATAAATCCCTCTGGCTTATTATTACAGAGTGGATCAACAGGTAATATCTATATTCTAATTCGTGCTCCAAATTCAAGTGGCGGTGGAGGTTACAGAACCCTATCTTCAGGTACAACGGTTAACATTAGGTTACATAGTGCAAATGGCATGGATTATACCAAAATGTTTGAATTAACTTAGGTTTTTTTTGATTATTAAGAAAATAAAATTATAGAGGATTTTGATTAACCTGTTTTTTCACCCACTCAGTTAAACTTAAAGATCAAAACAGACACAAAGACACCATAGAGTCCTTCGACACCCATATCCTGAAAAAAATCTACCAAAAAACAGCCCGACTAGGAGACAAACTAGCCAAAGCCGAAAAACAGATCAACTGGGAACAATTCAGACCCATAATCAAATCCC
>VGJH01000023.1 GCA_016867505.1 Candidatus Bathyarchaeota archaeon | reverse complement strand
AATGCGATAATTCCACCATATCTTAAACCATCATCTACAGTTACTGGGTTAAAGCTACTCCACCAAATGGTTTGAGTTATTCCAGCAACAATAAATAAGCTGATTCCGCTGCCTATTCCCCATCCTTTTTGGACGAGTTCATCAAGAAGCATGATTATAATTCCTGCTGCTAATAATTGAATAAAGATAGCAGCTCCTTTAATCATCGTAATTTCTCCATATGCTCCTCCAATTATGTAAAGAACTGATTGGAGGATAATCATTAGAATTGAAAGAAATTTACTAGCTGTTGTGAATAGGGCACGATCTTCTGAATTAGATCTATCAAATGAAATGATGTTAGCTCCTGCTAATAGTTGGATGATTAATCCAGCTGTAACAATAGGGCCAATGCCTAACTCCATTAATGTACCACGTTGTGATGCGAAAATTATTCGTATATTAGCATAAGGATCAGAAGAACCTGAGGTAGTTATTCCATAAAGGGTTATCTCTGACATAGCAAAATAGACTAATAATGCTAATAAAGTCCATAATAATCGGGATTGGAAAGAAACTTTTCTTTCCGGTGCTTTAACTTCGGGGATTATTCTTGAAATTGGTTTAAATAGGTCAAGGAATCGAGGCAAGATTTATCACTCTACTATTGATCCGCCTGCTTCCTTAATCTTTTCTTCAGCGTTAGAAGATACAGAGTCAACACGTATTTTTAATGCAGAGTTAATGCTTCCTCTTCCCAAGATTTTCTCAATGCCTAAAGATTTTAAATCTAACTCAGCACCGTTTTTTAAGCCTTCTGAACCTAAAATTTTTAGAGCTAAATCTTCAATTTCACCAACATTTATTGTAGTTATTTTCGGTAATAATCTTGAAAGAGGTGTGAATCCTATTGATCTGAATCTTAATGGCTCATATTTCACTGTACGGATCCAGAAATGTTTGTGTCCACCTGCATTACCTTTTCCTCCTCGGCTTCCAGATTTTCTATGTTGACCTACTTGACCCCATCCACAATATCTTGATCCACGTTGTTTTCTAGTTTTTCTTAATTTGTGAGGCATATTTTTCACCTATTTCTTATTATTAACACATCCGTAATGCTAATTCATTTATGGCTTCACCGCGATAACCGAGTTCGCCATTATCTGAGTACGCACGTTTTATTGTCTTTTTAAAGCCTTTCTTTGGAGGATGCATCCTAAAGAATGGTTTAATACCATTTAATTGATTAAACTCGATTTCTCCTTTTAACACGGATTCTGCAAGTTTATCTAAGCTAGAATAGCCTAGTTCTGTAAGTTTTTCATCTGAAATTTTTTTATCTCCAACCAACATTCCTCTTTTAGCAATAATACTTTTTATGGTTTCTAATGTTGGTTCTCCCCAAGTTATGTAATCTTTTGCTTTATTTAGCATTCCTGAGTATGATGGTGTATTTGTAATGAAAGTTGCGTAGTTATTTTTATCGACTCGTAGCATCATCATTGTATCTTCAATTAATTTGGGTACATCGACGCCGCCACGAATTCTTATGACAAAAAATATGTTACTTGACATTTACTTCGCCCATTCCTGTGGTGTCATTACTTTCATTGTTTCTTTAAGCGCTTCAAAAGCAGCAAAGGCAAAAGAAGTGGTTGTAGTAGTGGTTCCAGTTGCTTTTGACCAGCAATCTTGGATACCAGCAAGAGTGAGTACAATTTTTGCTGTATCACCAACAACGAGGCCAAGTCCCTGAGGACCGGGTATCAAGGTTAGTTCAACACTTCCTGCTTTCCCTGAAACCTTAAAAGGTAATGTATGTTGTTGACCACAATCACATTCCCAACTACCGCACCCTCGTTTAATTGGATACAGGTTTAGTTTAGCTGTGCGAACACCTTTTTCAATCGCGTTCCTTACTCTCTTTGCTTTTCCTACACCTAATCCAATTAATCCGTTGCTATTACCAACAGCGACAACAGCTCTGAACCTTGAGTTTTCTCCTGCATCTGTTTGTTTTTGGACTAGACCAATATCAATTACTTCATCCTTAAGATCTTGTAATAGAAAATCGATTATTTCTACTTCTTTAACTTTGTAGCCTTCTTTAAAGATCTCAAATATACTTGTTATATGACCTTCTTTAACCATCTTGCCAAGCTGAGTTTTAGGAACCCAGTTTTCAAGAGATTGTGTTTCGCTTTCTCTACTCATTTCGTCCAGTCCTCCATTATCTTCTTTTTAACTTCTTCAAAATGTTCTTGGATGCTTTCAGGATTGATTCCTTTTCTAAGGTAAGCAGAAAATTGTTTTTCATATGTTGCTGGATCTTCAATATTTTTAGCGTACTCTACAACATCTTTTCCACTTATTCTTTCTGGAGAAGGAATGACATCACTGTCACAAGGCACTTCTAATCCAGAGTCAATTGCTCCTTTAACGACTGAAAATACTTTAGAACCTTTGGTAGGCCTTTTTAATCCAATATCCAAATATGCTTTACCGATTTCTTGACTCTTCGTCTTATACCCAGCTATTAATCCTAATAGATATGCTGCTTGTATACTTTTACCACTTGCTTTCCAACCATATTTATCGAATAATTCTTTCGAGGTTACTTCTGATAATACTTTGTCGCCTTCAATTAATGACTGGATTGTTTGTACAATAAGCAATTTATTTGATACCCTCACGACGAAACGGGGAGTGTCAGATATTGCCAATATTCTTCTTGCCTGATAATCTGTTTTATGCTCACGCCTACGCCTATAGGCAAGTCTATAACGTGCTCCCTTAGCCAAATGAACGCCTCCTTAATCTTTGTTCACTAATATGTCTTTCCAGTTCAGCAATGGTTTTAAATTCTCCACCTTTAGCTTTACGATACAGCGTTCGGTAAGTGTTAACTGTAATTACTCTTTTTTCTCTCATTTCCATTAATTTTTTCCTTAATGATCTGATGCGATTAATCCATCGAGTTTTCTCTGAAATAATTGAATATTGTTTACCTTTTTTCGTTCCAGGTCCTATTCGTCTACCTGTTTGCTTCTTTTCAGATAATTTTCTTGCTCTATATCTACTTGTAGTTTTTAATTCATTAGCTTTGATTGTTCCATCTGCAATTAATTTACGAATTTCTGCTCGAGTAATTGCCATTTCTACTTCATCAATTTTTTCAGGATTAATCCAGATACGATTTTGACCAATTCCCAGTACTTCAGCTGCTAATCTTCTTTGGCTTGAAAGATTCATTTCGTAACAACCTCCTGATCAGAGGGTTTGGGAGTAATTTTTGATACATTAAGAAGTTTGATGCCAATTTTTCCTGCTTCTTCAATAATTTTTTCTTTTTTCCTTAAACCAACATTAGATGAAATTCTTCCGACCTGTGTATTAACATCAATTTTTGTTAGGTCATTAATATTGTAAATTAATACTTCTTTTTTACCAGAGGGATGTAAATTACGTACGCCTTTTGGTCCACGCCAGCCAACATTTACAGATTTAGGC
The DNA here is from genome assembly GCA_016867505.1 of Candidatus Bathyarchaeota archaeon. GTDB lineage: Archaea > Thermoproteota > Bathyarchaeia > TCS64 > TCS64 > UBA8941. Next base: position 6,629 of record VGJH01000023.1, on the reverse strand, counting down.
CAGCCTTTTTCATTTGTTCTCATTTTATTATCTATACCTGTTGGTTTACGCCATCGTTGTCGTATTCGTTTTAATCGCCAAGTTTCGAAAGCTAAGAATTCGGGTCTTCTTTTGTTTATTATGTTTCTTACTTTCAATAGTCTTCTTTTTTCTGTATTATTCATGTCATTCACTCCTTGCTGTAAAGATAAATTCCATCAAGGAATTTTCTTAAATCTTTTTTATGGACTTTTGTTGCTGTATGCAAATTTGCTGCAGTCTGACTGACATCATTAATGTTTATTCCTTCAATAATGATGTCTTCTCCATGAATTGAGACTTTTGTGTCACCAACAATTTTTGCATATCTTGCTTGTTTTTCTCCGATAAAATTTTCAATTGATATTGTTTTGTTTTGAATTTTTAATGTCATGGGGAAGTGTACAAAAACCAGTTTCATTTTATAAATAAAGCCATCAGTTACTCCTTTTAGCATGTTTTTAATATGTGCAGTTATTGTACCAACTAAAGCAGATTCTTTTTTCTTAGGATTAATAACTTTTAATTTTATTGTGGTACCATCATGGATCATATCAATTTTAGTATGTGTGAAATCTTGAATTATACTACCTTTCTTACCGGTTATGGATATCTTTTTTCCTTCTAGGGTGAATTGAACATTTTCTGGAATTTCAATTATATTTTCAATAATTTCTGCTGACATTTTAATCACCTAGAAGACATATGCAATTACTACACCGCCAACATTCTGTTCGATGGCTTGTTTATGTTCCATAATTCCACGAGGCGTTGATAGTATAACTAATCCTAATTCACGGCTAGGTAAGAATCGTTTTTCCCATTTTTCCATATCTTTTACTTTTGTTGAATATCTAGGATTTACTCCTTTACATTCATTTATTCTACCAAATAATTGTACTTTAAATTTACCCTGCCTGCCATCATCAATAAATTCAATTTCTCCGATGTATCCTTTTGATTGTATTAGACGTAAAACACGACCAACTAAACCAGAAGCTGGAGTTATTATACATTCAGATTTTCTCCTAGACTCGTGACTCATTATAGTATTTAATGCATTAATTAGTGGGTCCATGTGATCACCTAAATTTAGTAAATCCTAGTGATGAAGCTACTTCACGGAAGCATCTTCTGCAAATATTTAAACCATATCGTCGGATTAGGCCATTATGATTTCCACACCTTACGCATGACCTTCGTCCTGAACCAGTTGTACGTTTTTTCTTTTCATTCATTTATTGAACCCACCTTGACGCCAAGTTTTGAAGATACGAATTTTTTTGTCTCTTCAGGTGTAATCAGATGTTTGTGACCAACTTTTGAGCTACCACGTTTTTTCTTATCTATTGAATACCCAGATCTTTCTACAGTGACTAGAACATCCATTCCAGTTATTCCCAGTTGAGGATCATATTTTACTCCAGGGATGTCAATATGTTCTCTTATTCCAAAAGCAAAATTTCCAAATTTATCAAAACTTTTGGAGTTAATTTTTCTTCCCACTGCTTGAAGTGCTTTCTCTAAGAAAACTTCAGCTTTATCTCTTCTTAAAGTAACCATACATGCGATAGGTTCTCTTCGACGTATTTCCCATGATCTAATTGTTTGCTTCGCTACTCTTTGACATGGTTTTTGTTGAGTGAGTTGCTCCATGATTGTCATAGCGTGGTCAAGTGGATCGCCTGAAGCACCCACACTCATATTAACCACAACTTTTCCGATCCTTAGAGCTCTCATCGGATTTGTCTCTACGATTTCGGTTGTCATTTATTTAACTCTCCGGTAAAGATATTAGGGATTCACTTTCTCCGAGGGGAAAAACATACTTTAATAGAGTTCTAATATCGTCTCCTCTGGGAGTTCTAATTGTTGCGGTTTTTTTCCACCCTGGCTCATCCCCCAAGCCAATTATCGTTCCAGTTTCACCTTGAGATCTTCCACCAGTTATTATTGTGGGTAGCATATCCTTGAACTTAATATGTTCTAAAATCTCAAGCTCTGGTAGTTTAATTTTTAAAATATCATTAACTTTATATGCATTATCATTTGAGACTTGGATATTTTTACCATCATGAAGTCTCAATTGAGTAAGATTATCTTTAAGAGTATACTTTCCAACTATTTTACATAGTTTAAAGTTATTCTCTTCTCCTTTAATTGAATGTAATTTATATCTTCCACCTTTTTCAGGTAATATTCTAAAGGTTTCACGTGCATCAGGTATAGCAATAACATCCATTAATCCCGCAGGATATCTTTCATTGAATCGTACCTTTCCATCAACTTTTACTTTGCCTTGTTTAACTATCATTTTAGCTTCTCGATTTGTTGAAGCATGTTTTAAGAAATCTCTTAAAATTACATTTATTGGTATAGAAGATGAAAAATTATGTGGCCCAGGACTTGTTTTTGTTGCCCACACTTTTTCCTTTTTATGTAAAGGCCAGAATGCGGGGCTTTTGTGTCTTTTCAGATGTCTTGTTGGTCCTTTTTTTCCCAATTATTTATGCCTCCTTTTCAGTTTTGAAGCCTTTGCGCTCCAAAATTTTCTTGCGCCATTTGTCATCAGTTTTAATTTTGGTTAAGATAATATTTGATGCCTTAATCGGAATTTGTATAGTTGTTCCATCAAGTCTCTGTTTAGTTAATCCTTCAACATAAACTGAATTTATTTTTGTATTAACTCTAAGAACCTTACCTTCAGCTAATTTACGGTCACCTTTAATTATTTGAATTGTATCATCTTCAATTACTACTAAACGTTTTGCTCCATGTTGTGTTTTCAAACTAGGTGATAATGGTGCTGAAATAAACTTTCTCTTAACATGTGGAGAAGCATTATTTTGTTTCTTTCTTGCGTTTGATGGTTTGATAACTCCATTTTTTTTCATTATACAATCACCCTTGCTGCAGTTCCAATCCTTGCCCAACGATCCACTGCTTCTTTTGCTACAGGTCCTTTAATGTCAGAACCTCTTAAAGTTCCTTCAGGAGTTAAAATTACTGCAGCATTATCTTCAAATTGTATCCAGCTCCCATCTTTTCGTAGGTAAGGTTTTCTTTGTCTAACAACAACTGCGTTTAACATTTGCCTTCTCATTTCAGGTGTGCCTTCTCGACATGACACCATTATCAAATCACCAACACCTGCAATTGGAAGTCTTCTTCTACGACCTTTATATCCCATGACTTGAATTAACCTGAGTACACGAGCACCACTATTATCCGCACAAACAAATACGGAGCCTGATGTTAAACCGCCACTAATTTTTCGCCTTGGCATAACTCGCTTCTTAAGCCTTTTACTCATTCAGTTACTCCTCCTCAGTTAATTTTTCTACAACGCAGAAAGATTTTGTTTTACTTAGAGGCCGGCATTCAGCAATTCGTACTCTATCTCCTCTTTTTGCGTCAATACATTGGGGATTATGCGCGGTGATTCTACTACTCGCCCTTGCGTACCTTTCGTACTTTCGGTCGAACCTGGTGTAGTCGATGCGGATAACAACGGATTTTGACATCCTATCACTAACCACCACACCATCCAAAACTCGCCCTCTCACCGCTAAAGAGCCATGGAATGGACAGTCTGGGTCACTACACTCGTTTTCGGGTTTTTTTAGGCTCATCATTTTATTTCTCTACCAACTACGTTTATTTTTCTTTTTTAATCGATCTTCAGGTCGATTATTGAGGTTTTTTCCCTCAACTTTTACAATGTTATCAGTAATTTTAAAAATTAAAACGGAATTATTTTTAATAATTCTTTTATTTTTTCCATTATAATTAATAACTAACGTATTTTTAGTTTCATCAATTATTGTTCCTAACTTATAATCATCATATTTTTTATTATGAGTACATTTTAATCCAATAAATTCATGTTGTAAAAAATTTGAAAAATTTAAGACCATTAAACTTTCTCCTGGTTCATGACTGTTTCAATTTTGGCTATTGCTTTTTTGAGACCTTTAATTCTGCCAGGATTCTCAATAGAACCGCCTGCGTTAATTAATGTGCGCATTTTTGATAGTTCTGTTTTTAGTTCTTCAAGCTTTTCAATCCTTTTTTCAGGGGACATTTCTCTTAGTTCATCCATTCGAATAATTGGCATTAAATTTACTCTCCTAGTTTTGATTCTTTATCAATTTTTTTTTCGGTTTTATTCGATGATTCTTGGGGATTAACAACATCTATGGTCGTTGATTCTTTCGATTCAACGACTGTTTCTGTTGTTTGCTTCTCTTGTGTTATTTTTGGTTCTTCAGTATATTGTATTTCAGGTAAATTATTTAATGAGATTTTATCGGGGAACTTTGCATCAGGTGGAACAATATTCACAGTTACGCCGAGTACTCCTCTCTTCTGTTTAACATGAATTGTTGCATGTCGTAAATATTTTTTTGATGGATCTCCTGCTTTTGGAATATAGCCTTCGCTTACTTTTTCGAATTTTGCTCTCGCACTTCTAAGTGGTCCCTTTAAAATAATTTCACATCCGAGAGCTCCACTATCCATTATTCTTCTTAGTGACCAAAAGATGCTTCTTCTAAAATGAACACCTCTTTCTAATGCATTAGCTACTCTTGCAGCCATAATATGTGGGTTTAATTCTGGTACTTCAATTTCTACGACTGTAATTTGAGGATTGGTTAATCCAAGTATTTGCTCTAATTTATCTGAAGCATCTTTTATTGCTCTACCTCTTTTACCAATTACTCTGCCTGGTCTCATTGTATAAAGATTAATTTGAGCTCCCAGGGGAGTTTTTGTTAAAGTTAATCCGCCATATCCTGCTTCTTCAAATTCGGTGGATAAAAGTTCGTCAACACGCATACGTTCCTTATTATCCCGAATAATACGTTTTACAACTGACATTAAATTTCCTCTACCGCCACCTCTATGTGTGTGAGGTGTCTAAAATAGGGTGAAGCCCTACCAAAAGCCCTGGGAATATATTTTCTTATCCTTCGGCTTCTATTCGATGATATATGAATAATTTTAAGATTATCCGCGTACAAGCCTTTGAATTCTGCATTTGCTTCAGCAGCATTAAGGATTTTTAATATCTCTTCAGCTGCTTTCTGTGGATATCTTCCTGCATCAAATTTTTGAGCTTCTTTTCTATGAGCTACTTTTAGTTTATACCTAAAATAGGGTATTGGTTTTTTGAGATCTATGACCTCTTCTAAGACCTGTTTTGCCTGAATTAACTTCATACCCTTCAGGTAGTGACAGATCTCCCTAGCTGCTTTGGGTTTGATCCTAAGATCCCTACCACTAGCTATAGCTGTCTTATCTGGGTTCAGATCTGAGATAGAGTATTTCCAAGATGGCATATACGCACCGTTCGCCTTACAACAAATCGAGACTTAATATAAAAACATTATCAAAATGAGGTATAGTGTCAATCCTAATATTCAATATTCATTACAATTATGTTAGTAATCTAGGATAAAATAAAATTAGTATTAAAAAAGTGAAAATATGTGAATTAAATAAAAAATAGTAGTTATTAATAAGATAAAGAAAGTAATAGAAACTACTTTAATGGAATATACATTGAACTACGTGATGCACCAATACCTGGTTTACCATGTCTGACTGGGGTGTTAGTGATAACGAACTCTCCTAAGTAATGTCCTATCATTTTCTCATTGATTCTTACTTCAACAAATTTACTACCACTATGCACTTGAATTATTTTACCGATCATTTCAGGTAATACCACCAAATCACGTGCATGTGTTTTAATTGGTTTTGTAGATTCGCTTCTAATCTTCTCCATTACAATTCTTTGTTCGTTAGTTAAACCTCTTTTTAGGCTTCGTCTCATACGGGAAGGTAATAATGAAATAAATTCATCCATAGACATAGATTGTAAATCATCTATAGATTTTCCTCTATATTGGAAGTTTTTAGGCATATCATTCACCTCATATAATATCCTCTATTTTAACCTTCAGCTCCTCGAGTTCTTTTACCACCACGTCCTGAAGTCCTTGCAGCAATTAAACCAACTTTAGCTCCAGGTGGTAATCGTCTACCAACAGTTGTAGATTTACCTGGTCTTCTATGTCTTCCTCCACCGTGAGGATGTGTGCCAGCATACATTTTAACACCATGAGCCGTGGGATATACTCGATTTGCTGACTTTGCTGCATGCCACGCCTCTCCAGCTTTTAAGTATGGTTTCTCTAGTCTACCCCCACCAGAGATTACTCCAATTGTAGCTCGTGATTCACTTTGTATGGCAATATTTCTTCTTGAAGGCAATTTAACTACTGTTTTATTGGGATTATGGGCAATGACTGTAGCGAAGCTCCCTCCACTTCTAGCAATCCTGCCTCCATCTCCAGGTTTAATTTCAATATTACAAACAAGCGTTCCTTCAGGGATTTTATTTAATGGAAGGATATTACCTACTTGAATTATAGCGTCTTTACCAATTTGAATTTCTTGATTAATGTATGATCCTTCTGGTGCAACCGTGTAGTAACCTTCATTATTGGATAATTCAATATATGCTAAAGGTGCACCTCTACCAGATTCATGAACTATTTCTTTTATTTTTCCATTTATTTGTTTATCTGAAACATCTGGGTATT
>VGJH01000022.1 GCA_016867505.1 Candidatus Bathyarchaeota archaeon | reverse complement strand
AATCAATATACATCTCTTTCGATAGGATTAATGGGTAATCTTTTGATACTTTAATACATGCATCCCTAAATAATCCGCAAGTTTTCCGTAGAATATTTGCTTTAGTAACAAATGTGACTTGGTTACGTCGCTTTTTTGCTAACTCGAATGCGTATCTAGCTATTCTTTCAGAAGCTTTTTTACTAATTACTCTAACTGAGTATGCACAATTATTATCCCCAAACTCAATATCGCTATATAATCCTTCAGTATTTTCTCTCACAATTACTAAATCAACGTTTTTTTTAGAATTTTTTATAGGGTATGTTCTTGATGGGCGAACATTAGCATATAGATCTAACTCTTTTCTTAACGTAACTATTGCACTTCTATAACCTAAAATACCAATAGGAGTTGTAGTTGCCCCAAACAAGGTAGCTTGATTTTTTTTAATTGCTTCAATTGTATTTTCGGTAACAGATTTTCCAGTTTTTTTCCATACGTCATAACCTACTTCAAAAAAAGAATAAGAAATGTTAATATTGAATTGTTCTAAAACCCTTGTTGCTTCAGGAATAACCTCTTTGCCAATTCCATCACCAGGTATTAACGCGATTTTATACATAACTATCCCTACGCAAAAATTCTATTAATCCACCAGATAACATAATTTTTTGAATAAATTCCGGAGGAGATAATATTGGAATTGAAATTTTTTTTGTTTCATTCACTATAATATTTTCATTAATATTAGTTTGAATAATATCTCCATCATCAATTAATTCTGTTTGATTGCAAATGAATATCGGTAATCCCACGTTTATACAATTTCGAAAAAAAATTCTGGCAAATGATTTTGCTATCACCGCACTAACTCCTGCTGCCTTTAAGGCGACAGGAGCATGTTCGCGGCTTGAACCACACCCAAAATTCTTTCCAGCTATGATATAATCACCTTTTTTAACGTTTTTTGAGAATTCTGGTCTATATTCTATGAAAGCAATTTTTCCTAATTGTGTTTCATCGGTAGTCATGTTGTATCTTCCCGGAGTGATTAAATCAGTATTGATATTATCTTCAAATTTCCATGCTTTCATAAGTAATCCCTCGGATCGGTAATTTCACCTGTAATTGCTGATGCAGCAGCTGATGCTGGAGAGCTTAAGTAAATCATTGATTTAGGGCTTCCCATACGTCCATTAAAATTTCTATTTTGAGTACTGATACATACCTCTCCATCAGCCAAAACCCCGTTATGTCGACCAATACAAGGTCCACAACTGGGGCTTGAAATAATTCCACCTGCAGAGGAAATTATCTGGATATATCCCTTTTGAAAAGCCCTTAAATACACATTCATTGATGCGGGGATTACAATTAATCTAGTACTTTGTTTTACTTTATAACTTTTTAATATTCGTGCAACAATCTCTATATCATCTAATCGACCATTAGTACAAGTTCCAATGAATGCTTGGTCAATAGGAGTACCTGCAACCTCTTCTACTGGTTTTACATTATCAACTGAATTTGGGCACGCAATTTGTGGCCCAAATTGTGATACATCTATTGAAAATTCTTTCTCATATGATGCATTATAATCACTTTTAAAGAATAATCCTTGATTACCTGTAAATTCAAGCGTTTTTTCGTCTGGTTCAATTATTCCATTTTTAGCGCCCAATTCAACTGCCATATTACACATTGTTAAGCGCTCAGAGATTGATGAAGATTTAATATAATCTCCACTAAACTCTATAGCAAAATAGTCTGCTCCTTCTGAACCAATCAAACCAGCAGTTTTTAGAATAACATCTTTTGCATAAACCCCTTTTTTTAGTTTATTTGTATAATGAATTTTCATATTATCAGGGACTTTAAACCAGCATTTTCCAGTAGCCATTACTCCAGCAATGTCTGTACTTCCTAAACCTGTAGCAAATGAGCCTAAAGCTCCTAAAGTACATGTATGTGAATCTGCGCCTACAACCACGTTACCAGGTTTAACATATTTCTCAGCAAGTATTTGGTGACAGATGCCATCCGTATGGTGATTATTTAGACCTTGTAAATCAATAAACCTTCGAGAAATTTGATGTAATTTTGCAGCCTCAATATTTGGTGCTGGATAGAAATGATCAAAAAAAGTAACAATTTTTTCTTTATTACAAATTCTCTTACCAATATCCTCGAATCCTTTTATCGTTAAAGGACCAGTTGAATCATGAAACATAATCCAATCTATATCAGATACAACATAATCACCAGGAAACACCTCTTTTTTATTTGATACATGGGCTAGAATTTTTTCTGTTATTGTTTGACTCAAAATTATTATTCTCCTAAATGCTCTAATATAATTTTTTTAAGCTCTTTTTTAGAATAACTTGATTTTCTTCCGTTACTAAAATTATTCTTAATTCTTTGAAGAATCTCTTTATCTTGATCTTCCGTAATTTTTTTATTACAATATTCTTTTGCTATCCATCTAACTCCATGACGTCCACTCAATTCATTAATCTCAATCTTACGATTTCCACCAAAAAGAGTGTCTGGATAAAACTCGTAAGTTAGAGGATTTTGTAATACTCCTGCTTGATGAATGCCTGAACTATGAATTAAGACATTTTTTCCAGTAATTGGTTTATTTGGGGCTCTTTTTATTCTGCTAATTTTTTCGACAAAAGAGGATAATTCTGTTAATTTGTTAATATTAAAAAAATTAATGCCATATAAAATGTAGAGAGTTGCTATCATTTCCTCTGTTGCTGTTATACCTGCTCTTTCTCCTATGCCATTGACACATGTAGAAATTGTTGAGGCGCCAGCTTCTATTGCTGCTATTGAATTAGCTAAACTTAGCCCCATGTCATTATGAAGATGCACTTCTATTGGGATATTAACTGAGCTTTTTATTTGTTTAATAAGAAAATCAACACCACTTGGGCTCATACAACCCAAAGTATCAATGACTCTTGCTCTTTTAGCACCGGAATTTTCAGCAGTTTTGTAAGCTTTTTTTAAGAAAACGAGATCTTTTTCCCGACTAGTATCTTCTGCACTATATATTACTAAAAGATCTTTACTTTCAGCATATTTTATTGATTCAGCTAGTTGATTCAGATATTCTTCTTGTGATAAACCTTTAAACTTGTTTTCACGATAAAACTTGAGATGCTATATGAAACAATTATCCCTTGAGCGCCTGATTGTACCGCAATATCGATATCTTCTTTTTTAGATCTAGCAAATGCTATTATCTCTGAATTTAAATCAAGTTTTACTAATTCTTTTATTGTTGTGTATTGTTTGTTTGATGCTGCAGGGAAACCTGCTTCGATTCTTTTTATTCCTATTTCATCAAGTTTTTTAGCAATCTGAATCTTATTATCTATAGATAGAATTATGTTTGGAGTTTGTTCTCCTTCTCTTAATGTGCTATCATGAATTACATATTCATCAAAGTTGATTTTTTTACTTTTAATGTAATTATATGGACTAGGATAGATTCCTGCTTTATTTAGTTTTAGTAAAATATTATTTTCATTGATGTTTTCATAACTTTGTTGCATGAAGTTATATCACGTTCAGTGCTTTCATGTGTTAAACACTTAGCGTTTAAAGGAAAACATATTATTAATAAAGATATCGTAAAAATTTTGAGTATTATATACAGTATACGTATATTTACTCCGAAATACGCATGATTGTTAGATTAATATTTCGTAAAATGTATGAAAGTTTTACTCTGTTTGTACTAGTTGGACAAGAAATCCATGTGAGTCTCTTATTGTTGCTAGTCTTCTGCCTGTACTTTTTGAGATTAATGGGCCATCCACATATAATCCTTTTAATTTTAAATCTTCAGTGAGTTCATCTAAATTATCGACTAAAAAAGCATAATGATTAATTCCCGGGTTCTCAATGACTCCTGTCTGTTGTATTTCAAATAACAGGTTAGTGTTAGGTACTTTCATTACACAAGTTTTTCCACCATGTTGAGAGTATTCAATAAATTCAAGACCAATGGTACCATAAAATTGAATGGCTTCTTCTAAATCATTTACATAAATATGTAAGTGATCTAATCCAAGATTTTTTCCTTTCATAAAATAATCTTATACACCGAGATTTTTAAATTGTCTATATATAGATTTGAATAATTGTTCTATCTAATAATTTTCTATCGAGTCCAACTTTTTCATTTGGAAATTTCGCTGAAGGCCCAGAAATTCTTGCGAATTTAAAATTACGATAAAAATCATTGTGAATAATTTTTGTTAATTCACCAACTGTTATTCCATTCTTTGCTATTATTGGAGTATCTTGTTGTACTTTGTTTTCATTTCGTGTATAAATTCTCGCGATGTTTAGTAATTTGAATATTTTGTCTCCTAAAATTTTTTTTAACTCTTGATTTTTTTGTGCAGATGAAATTATTAAGTTTTCAGGTTCGAAGACTTCTTTCAATTGATGTAGAATCGCTTTATTATAAAGCAAGTCTGATTTATTCGCAATTAATAAAGTAGGCTTATGAATCGTATTACTAAATATTGCATCTTCAACGACGTCTAAACTTACCTTGCCTTTTATCCTGATTAGTGCACTTTTTACTCGATATTCTCTTAATAGAACTATTATATCTTCAGTTGAGCAATCACTTAATTCACCTTCCCAAATAAATTGAATTTCTGTTCCATCGCCTCTCTTCAGTAATTCGATTTCTCCTTTTGGTTTATTTATTAAAATTTGGCTATTATCTAACTCTCGTTGTATCATCTGAAAATTTTCTATGGGATCATTTGATAAATCAATTACAATAATTATTCCATCTGCATTTCGAATGAGATTTAGATTTTGGTATCCATTGGCTCTGCCTTCACTACTTCCTTTAACTATTGGTGGGACCTCAATTAGCTGAAAAAAAATATCCTGATATTGAAGCATTCCTGGGATAGGTTGTTTTGTGCCAAAAGCATAATCAGTAATTTCTACTTGTGCATTGGTTACAGCTTTTAAAACACTTGATCTACCGACATTTGTGGGCCCAATTATTACAATTTGAGCAGCTCCTGCCTTAGGAATAATATTGGTTAAATGTGACGATTTTTTCTGTTTTTTCTTTTTTTCAATATCCTCCCTTAAAGCAGAAATTTGTTTCTTAACTTGGCTACACATCCTTTCAGTTCCCTTATGTTTAGGAACAAGAGAAAGAAATTCACTCATTAACCTGATTCGTTCCTCCGGGTTTTTTGTTAATGTTACTTCATTCCATTTTGCTTTTGCTACATCAGGAAGGTTGGTTACCAATTGTTTCATAAAAGATGTTGTTTATGAAAAATATAAAAATTAAGGATGTATGTGTAATTACCTCTAAAAAAATATTTAAAAAATGGTGGGCCGAGCAGGGATCGAACCTGCGACCACCGCCACGTCAAGGCGATGTCATACCACTAGACCACCGGCCCAAGCACCACATCATACCGTTAATGGATCGTATAAAGATTACCGGGCTGGAACAAGTTTTACTAAACCAATTTTCTCCATGAGTTGATAATGTTTCAATAAATATTCAGTATCAGTTTTACCTGTTTCATATTCGACCATGTTTGAGACTTCAAGTAAGTTGCGTTTTCCATCACACCAGTATAGGCTTATTCCTGTTATACTTCTTCCATCAGGATGTAATTTTCCATATTCTCTCCATGCCTCATTTTCTTGTGAAGTTAATTTTTTCATCCAATATCTTGTCGATAATGTTCCCTTGAATATTCTTTGTACTATGATGTTTTTAGCGTCTTTTTCATTTTTTGATAGTCGTTTTTTCTTTGACTTTTCAAAAGCTAAGCCTTTAGTTTTTAAAATTAAATTGATGGCAGTCATTGATTTTTTAAATTCTTTTTTATTAACATCTATCATCTCTGTCGCATATTGTTCACATATTTTCTCAAGTTCTTTGTTGTTGGGTGCTAAAGTTTTTACTGATTGAATAGCTGTAATAGCTCTTCCAGCCCAATATTCTGTTCTGTTTTTGAGCTTAGATAAAACTTGGTTTACTGTTATTTCGTCACCTTCTATTGCTTTATTTATTTCGCCTTGAAATTTTTGTAAAAATCTAATTTTTTCTCTATTTGCAGTTTCATTAGCTAACCATAATGCATCTTTAATTGAGGCATTAGCAATATAATAGGCATAAGTTGCAGTGATTAAAGCGACTTTTCTTAACATTTCTGGATCAACTTTGTCAAGTGTATCAAAACTTGTATGATAGAATTTGTCTGGCCATTGAATTATCATTGGGCATGGAATTCCTACTGAAGGATCTGAATATAATCCATGGTCACTTCCACCACTATAAGGTGTCACCACATGTTTAAACAATGGATAACTTGCTGAACCACTCAAATTTTTTACTTCTTTCTTTACTTCATCATATATTACTTCTAATAAAGTATTAACGTAGCTTGCTGAGGCTTCCGGGGTTCGTTCCATAATTAATGGACCACCACATAATATCTGGTTCTCTCCAACCATATCCAAATTAATTGCAGCTATTAGCTCTGACAAACGCCTCTCATTTTCCACTAACCAAGGGTAACTTCCAGCTATCTCAGGCACTAATGTAAATCGAATTTTTCTTTTTGGTCTATCTAATTCACCAGATGTAATTAGCTTATTAAGAGCTCTTGCTGCTTCCATTGCTGCTCCAGACCCAGAAGCATTATCATTTGCGCTTGGTTGAGGGTGGCAAATATGAGCCACAACAGTAACTTCCTCGTTACCTTCACCATCAATAGTGGCGATTGCATCTTCCATTACACCTGGATAGAATTTAGAATCTACTTTTGCCCATACTTTTACAGGTGATTTAGTTTTTTCAACAATTCTTCTTAACAATCTACCTTGTCTAGGCGATAATACAAATCCCCAGCAAGGTTTCTCGCCTCCACTCCACCAAAAACTCGTATATTTTAAAGCGTCATCAAGTTCTCCTTCTTTAAGACTTGGTTCTCTTACAAACATTCCGTCACAAATAATTCCGATTGCTCCATATTTTTGAACAGCTAATTCATTAACTCTAGCAACATCCCCATTTGTTAAAATAATTTTTCCAGTTACATCGATCTTTTTATATTCTGTTTCTTCTTCGCCTTTATCCATTATTATGATCTCTGCTTCTACACCCTTTTTTGGAGTGGGATGACTTCTTTGAATTAAGCTTATTTTATTTTCAATGAATCTTGCTAATGTTCTAGCATTTTCTGGTGGTTCTATTAATTTTAATTCAGCATCTTCACAGCTCCATTCTAATGGCATTTGACTGCTCCAAGCAAACTCTTTACCTGTGCTTGGCCAAGATTTGACTTCCGCTTTTAATCCATATTTTTTCAATACATTTACCGAGTAATTTACTGCATCTCTGATACCTGGGCTTACTTGAATACGATGATGTTGAACAATCTCTGAAACATGGAAAAAAGCGATTTCGCCGGATACCTCTTTCTGAATTTTATTAAAAATTTGTTTTAACATAATTAATAATATGTAATTAAGTAAATATGATTTTTGAAAGCTTGTTAGAAAAAAGTAAAGTACTTTTTTTAATCTCGATGAATCAATTGATTAATTTATAATAGGTTTTTCGAAAAAAAATTGTTTTTTTATATAAGAAATTGTTTGATTACTTTTATGGTTTTTTTAAAAAAAATTCATTAGACTCAAAGGGTTGATAAGTGCATGTTATACCCCTTATTAGAAAGTTAGGGCGAGTTCAATGGAGAATCAAGTTGATCCTCAATACTCGGATATTATTGATGAAGTTTTAAATAAATTCAAACCATTTAATAAAAATTTATTAATAAGTATTTTACAAGAAATTCAATATACGATTGGCTATTTACCGAAAGCTGTTCTTGAAGAATTATCAGATAAGACGAATATTCCCTTAAGTCAAATTTATGGTGTTGCTACTTTTTATCATCAGTTCAGGTTAAATCTAAAAGGAAAACATCTAATTACTATTTGTCTTGGGACTGCTTGTCATGTGCAAGGATCAAATAATCTATTAAATTATATTCAAGATGTCTTACAATTGAACGATAATCTAGATACAACCGAAGATAGGTTTTTTACATTAAATCAAGTAAGATGTTTAGGAACATGTGGATTAGCTCCTATAATTAAAATCGATAACGATTTTTATGGGAATGTCTCTCCAACAGATTTAAAGAAAATTTTTGAAAAATATAGGAGCATAGATGTATAATGCTTGAAAATTGTTGCTCTAAATGTCATCATTCCATATCTAATCCTTGTAAAGACTGGGTGATTTGTAAAACTGAAGGACCTTTATGTCATACAGATATATCATGTAAAAATAAAATTGTGAATTCTTTAAATCAGATCATGAATGAGAATACCAATTTAGTGATTAAAATTGGTATGAGCACATGTGGGTTAGCTGCAGGAGCAGGAGATACGTTTAATGAATTCCAAAAATTATTGAAAGAAAGAAACATTCAAGCTGAAATTATTAAAGTGGGCTGTATGGGTCATTGTTATGCTGAACCTATTGTTGAAATTATTGAACCAAATGGATCCTGTGTTATTTATAATAATGTGAAAAATACTGATGTTGAATCCACTCTTAATAGTTATTTTGATAAAAAAACGGAAGGCGTATTAGCTATTCGTTATAAAAAAGGTACCTTATCTGATGAGGCAAAGATTCCACTTTTTCAAAATTTACTTTTTAATAAAAAGCAGAAGAGAATTATTCTTAATAATTGTGGTATTATTAATCCTGAAAAAATTGAAGAATATATTGTATTCGGTGGTTATCGCGCATTATCAAAAGTTTTAACCAAGTTATCGCCTCAAGAAGTAATAGATCAGATAAAGTCTTCTAAGCTTCGGGGACGTGGAGGCGCTGGATTCCCAACGGGCCAAAAATGGCAAATTTGTTATGATGTAAAAAATGATCAAAAATATTTCATTTGCAATGCTGATGAAGGTGATCCTGGTGCCTTCATGAATAGATTACTTGCTGAAGGTGATCCTCACAGAGTCTTAGAAGGTCTAATAATTGCTGCATATGCGATTGGCGCTTCAAAAGGATACATTTTTGTCCGTGCTGAAAAAACATTAATGGCTAACCACCTTAAATTAGCAGTTAATCAAACAAAACAAATTGGATTATTAGGAAATAATATTCTTAATTCAGATTTTAATCTAGATGTTGAAGTAGTTTTAAGTGCTGGAGCTTTTGTTTGTGGTGAAGAAACGGCGTTACTTGCAGCATTAGAAGGAAAACGAGCCATGCCTCGTCCACGCCCTCCTTACCCTGCAACACAAGGGCTTTTTGGTAAACCAACAACAATAAATAATGTTGAAACATTAGCTCATGTATCTACAATAATTTTAAAAAACGAACTGTTTACCAGTGTTGGTACAGAAAAAAGTAAAGGAACCAAAGTTTTTTGTCTTGCAGGAAAAGTTAAACGAACAGGAGCTGCAGAAGTCCCCTTTGGCACTACATTAAAGGAACTAATTTTCGATATTGGTGGGGGGATAGTAAATGATGGAAAATTCAAAGCAGTTCAAACTGGGGGTCCAAGTGGTGGATGCTTAAGCGACAAATTTTTGGATTTACCTTTAGACTATGAAAAACTAGCTGAAGCAGGCTTTATAATGGGGAGCGGAGGAGTAATTGTATTAGATGAAGATAGTTGTGTTGTTGACACTGCAAAATATTTCTTAAATTTTACGACTAAAGAAAGCTGTGGTAAATGTACTCCCTGTAGAATTGGTTTAAAACGTCTTCAAGAAATTTTAGAAAAAATTTCTAAAGGACAAGGAAATATGGCTGACTTAGATGACATGAATAATTTAGGTAAACTAATAATTAATACATCCTTATGTGCGTTAGGTCAAGGTGCACCAAATCCCATTTTAACAACAATAAAATATTTCTCAGAAGAATACAAAGAACATATTGAAAAGCGTCGATGCCCATCGCATGTCTGTGCTAATCTAGTAGATTATAGGATTAACCCTGATGAATGTATAAATTGTGGTAATTGTACTAAAAACTGTCCAGTTGGAGCAATAAATATTCTAAGTCTAACAGGATCTAAACAATATTCAATTGAACTTGAAAAATGTATTAGATGTGGTTATTGTTTCAACAATTGTCCAATGAATGCAATTTTTAAGGTGTGAAGTATGTGACCATATTAAGTATTAACGGTAAATTTGTGGATGCACCAGAATCTTCGACTGTTCTTGAAGCTGCACGAATTGCAAATATAAAAATTCCTACTCTTTGTAACTATGAAGGAATATCAGGTATTGGTTCATGTAGGTTATGTGTAGTCGAAGTTGAAGGAATTAA
>VGJH01000021.1 GCA_016867505.1 Candidatus Bathyarchaeota archaeon | reverse complement strand
AAGCAGCAGGTGCAATAGAAGTCGATGTGAAGCAGGATAAAGTGGATTTTTATGCAAATGGTGCATACAAATGGCTTCTTGGCTGTAGTGGCGCTGGTTTCTTATATGTCAAAAAAGATCATGCTGTAGCTATGGATCCACCTTTATGGGGATATCGTGCAGTAGAGAAACACAGCCTAGAGAAAAGAGAGCTTAAACCTACAGCAAAAAAATTTGAATTAGGCGAACCCAGTTATTTAAGCACAGTAGGAACTAAAGCAGCTATAGATATGATGCTGAAAATTGGTCAAAAAAATATTGAGAAACAAGTATTAAAACTAAGCCAGAGACTTTATGATGGTTTAAGTTATCTAGGATCAAATGTGGTCTCACCTCAAGATAAAAAATATAGAGCTGGAATTATTACATTCAATACAAAAAACAATCAAGAAACCGCGAATGCACTTAAAGAAGCAGGTTTCTATTTAAGCATCAGAGCTGCTGGAATAAGAGTTTCAACAGATTTCTTTAACACAAAAGAAGAAGTAGATAAACTACTTGAAATAGTTCAAAAACAGGGAGTTTAAAAAGGAGACTAACTTTTTCAAATAATGAATCTGAGACGATATATTTGAGAACAGCAAAGATCAAAGACACTAACTGGGTTATTACTATTGGTGGTTTTAGAATTAATGATGTATACGATTTTCAGAGACTAATTACAGTTTTAACTGATATTGTTAAGCCTAGTATTTTCCAGTTCCTAGATGCAGATAATATTGCTGGATGGGAACACCTGTACATGTCAGCTGTTAATGCTGTAAATGCTATCGACTCAGGAGATAAAATATCAAAGAGCCTGCCTTTAGAAACATTACTTTATGCATCATGTAAAGACCAGATAAGTAAAGCGCTTCAAATCATGGGAATAAAAAAAGATACAAAAAATTTAGCTCTAATTATTTTTGCGGACAATGTAATCGTAGCTGAAGAGGCATTTAGTAAGATAATTAAAAAAATTGGTAACAACGAGGATGCTGTTCTTGAGGTTGATAATGTAAAATTTGAGAGATTAAAGAAATTATTTGATATATCAAATTTAGAACTTGAAGCAGCTGGAGGTAAAAACACTAACAATTTAGTTAATTTAATTATTGAACGAGGAAGTTTGTTACGTTTAAAACGATAGAATAAAAATCAAATTCAAGTATTTTCTTTCAGTTTTTTCCTTGACTCAATAAATGCTTTTGCATGCTCTTTTTGAATGTTAAGAATTTTATTTGGTTGAATTAAAGAGACTCCAGTATTTCTACCTAAAACTTCTATCAAGATTACCCAATCAGGATTTTTTAAATCAACTTTTTGAGGAAAACCTTCAGCTACTGCCTCTATCACAGTTTTTGAAGATAGGTCAGTTCTTCTCTTCTCGAAAGTGATTCTGAAAGTCTCTTCAGGTTTAATGATCTGCTGAAAATCTTTTGTAGCCTTTAAAATATTTTCAATTGATGTTGGTACAATTCTTTGAATAGGCATAATTCGAAAAAGAGAGTTATATTTTGATGGTTTTTCCTTAATTTCGGTTTCAATTTTTAAAATGGATTCTATTGGATCTAGTTTTGTATTTGCAGCGATTATCCCCCAGATGCCTATCCTATCTACAAGTGGATGCTCATCTCCTACTGCTCTAAGTAGCATCCATAGTTCACTACAGGCTCTACTTTCTAACGTTCTTTCTGTTGTAGCTATTAAATTAAAGTCTTTAAGCATCTCAAGTTTGATAGGTTTCACCATCAGAAAAGGGTATTCATTACTAAACCATATATTTAGGTGTTGCTTCAACCCGATGAGGGTTCATTCATGAAGATCAATTCACATTGTGGATATTGTCTATTGCATCGGGGATACAAGATCATCGAACGCTCAACCGATGATGAAGTCAAACGACTGACAGCGATGGAGAGTTTATTTAAGCTCATGAATGAAAAATTTAACTCTGAAGCTGTTCCAAGCTTTTTAGGAGCTGAACGGTGTAGAATACTTCGAAAAGTAACTTGTTGTGATGATCCTTATGCTGAATTAAAGAAAGAATCTAATCTTAAAGCACTAGAAATTCTACCAAAAATGGAGGAATATATTAAAAATCAGCCTAAAGAGGAGAGGTTTCGAGCAACACTTAAAGTTGCGTGCATTGGGAATGTTATCGAATTTGATGTTCCAGGACATAATAGTGATATAATTGAAGCTTTGAAAGGGTTGGATGAAGGATTTTATATAGATGACACAAAAAAACTTGAAAAACTATTGGTTCCTGAAACCAAGGTCTTGTACCTAACGGATAATGCTGGAGAGATTGCCTTCGATAAACTTGTTGTTAAAGAACTAAAGCATAGAGGATGCTTAACAACGGTTGCTGTTAAAGGTGGGCCAGGACTAAATGATGCCCTCATGGATGATGCAATAGCCGTTAGTATGTTGAATGAGGCTTTTTCAGTAATAACAACTGGCACCGACGCTATAGGTATTAATCTTAAAGAGACATCAAAAGAATTTAATGATGTATTTTTCTCAACAAATATTATTATAGCAAAAGGAATGGCAAACTGGGAAACACTCACAGAAGTTGAAGCTCCTTGTAAAATGATGTATATTTTTAGAACAAAATGCGTGCCAGTTGCATTAACTGTTGGTGCTCCTCTTAATGTTAATATTGCGAAATTAGTCAATAAAGGTTGGAAACTATAAATTTTTAATAACTTCACTAATTTGTGATCTCGATATAGGTCCTGCTCTTAGAATCTGTGGCTTTTCTTGACTTAGATCAAGTACTGTTGATGAATGAGTAACTTTAGAGACTCCCCCATCTAATACCATATCAACTTTTTTACCAAAAATTTGAGAAGCTTGCTGGGCAGAAATGGCTGATTCTAAGCCTGAAAGATTAGCACTTGTACTTACAATTACTCCACCACTTAACTCAGTGAGGTGTTTAGCAACAGGATGAGAAGTAATTCTTATTCCAAGAGTGTTGGTGCCTTGATTAATCCATTTACTATAAACGACTCTAGAAGGAAGAATAAGCATTAAAGGACCAGGCCAAAACTTTTCAGCTAATAAATTTGCTGTCGGATTCATTTTCACAACTTTCTTAACTGATTCAATATCTGAAGCGATTAAGGGTAATGGTTTATTGTCTCTCCCCTTAAGATCACATATTCGTTTTGCTGCATAGTCTATTGCGGGATCACATCCAAGACCATAAACAGTTTCAGTGGGGTAAACAACTACGCCACCAGCTAAAATAATCTCTGAGGTGATCTTAATGCTCTTTTCATTAGCTTCAAGCACTGACATTGATCATAATCCACTAAATACTAAGATAAGAAGTTAAATAACAATTAACTTTACATAATCATTCTCTTCATTTTGCTGTAATTCTTTAACTAATTCCTTAATTCTGTCAGCATCTCCATCTAAAATGAAAAGCTCCATACATTTACCTCCTTTAAATTTATTATGAAGTTGAGTATGAATCATATCAAGATATTTTGATTTAGTATGAGTTACATGATGCTCAGAATCCTGATTATGTAAAGCTAAAAGTAGTGCATTTATGTTCCCCTCTATTCTTCGACTTTCCCTTACTTCTGTTATAAGTAAACGAATAGCAGCACGAATTAACTCAGACCGCCCAGAGTAACCATGTTCCATTTGTAGACTATCAAGTTCATTAATCAAAATTTCGTTTAAAGAAATACTAACTACGGGCATGCCAGTCAATTATTAAAAAACAATTGCAATATATTATTTTTTATTAAAGAATTGATATTATTTATTAGCTTCCAATCAAATAAACCAATTATGCGCAAAAAGAAGCAACTAATTCTAGCATTAGTACCAATTCTAGTTTTAGTGATTCTTTTTGGTGGATTATATATTGCTATAGGCTTTAGAGGTAAAGCTTCTGAAGGTGGTTTGGAAGTTGTTGCATCATTTTATCCTCTTGCATATATGGCTGAACAAATTGGCGGAGAAAAAATTTCTGTTACGAGCTTGATTAAATCTGGAGTTGAAACTCATAGCTGGCAACCCTCGATGCAGGAAATTTTTATTACAAATGATGCTCGAATAATAATTTATAATGGAGCTGGATTTGATACTTGGATGCAAGATGATATCATCCCATCAATTGATCTTAAAGGAAAAATTTTAGTTGATTCAACATCAGGGCTTGAACTTATAGAAAATACAAACCGCGAAGAATTGGATGAACATGGCCAATATGATCCACATACTTGGGTTAGTCCAAAGATGGCTTTAAAACAATCTCAAAAAATATATCAAGCATTTGTTGAAGCTGATCCCGAAAATTTGGAGCATTATACAGATCAATGGATTATATTTAAAACCAAATTAGAAAAAATTGAGTCAAACTACATTAATGCGTTGGTTAATTATCAGAAAAAACCATTTTTTACAACTCATGAAGCTTTTGGTTATATTGCTCGGGATTATAATCTAACTCAATTCAGTATAATTGGTTTATCGGCTGATCAACAACCAAGCACTCAGATGGTTGCTGAAATTATTGAAAAAATGTTTGAAGAGAGAGTTAATGTATTTTATCTAGAACCGGGATATTCGGAGGTTTATGTTCAAGTTATTAAAGAAGAGTTATTCCAGAAATCTGGGTTAGAGATAAAAATATTGAAACTTTATCACATGAATGGATTAACTGAAGGCTACGATTACTTAGAACAGATGGAAAGAAATCTCCTTAACCTTAAGGTGGGATTTGCTGAAGATGGAAAATAAGGAAGTAGTGATTGATATTCAGGATGTTGATATCTCAAGGAATGGAGACAAGGTAATAACATCGGCTAACCTACAAATTTTTAAAGGCGATTTTGTTGGTGTGGTAGGTCCCAATGGTGGTGGAAAAACTACCTTAATAAAAACAATATTAGGCTTAATTCCACGTCAAAAAGGAACTATTAAATTATTTAATCACCCCATTGATTCTTTTAAAGACTGGAGAAGAATTGCTTATGTTAGTCAAGAATCGAATAATTTTGATAAAGATTTTCCTTTAACAGTCAGAGAATTGGTTGGTCTTGGCAGAATAAATAGGAGTAATTTGGGTAAGGGTCTTAAATCAGAGGATTGGAAACGCGTTGATGAATTATTAAAATTTATGTCAATAAGTGATTTAGCAAATAAAAGAATTGGACAATTAAGCGGAGGTCAGAAGCAGAGAGTATTTGTTGCTAAGGCAATGGTTCGAGACCCAGAGATACTATTTCTTGATGAACCGATCTCCGGAGTTGATCCCGAAACTCAAGAAAGATTCTATATGAAATTAAGTGATTTGAATACAAAAACTAGAGTTACTATACTAGATGTAAGCCATGATCTATCAGCAGTATTCTGCAGGATGGGAAGAGTAGTATGTGTTAATCGTGAGGTTAATGTAGCAGATATTAATGATGAAGAAAAATTTTCTGATGTGCTGAAAAAAGCATATGGTGAACATTTCCGTTTTGTATTCCACGAACATATGTGTGAGGGATTGTTCGAAAATGATTGATCCATTAAAGTTACTTGGATATAGATTCTTTCAAAATGCATTAATTGGTGGATCAATTGCTGCATTGGTCTGTGCTCTCATTGGTCTATTCATAATTCTTAGAAAAGAATCAATGATTGGTGATGGTATAGCTCATATTAGTTTTGGAGGCATAGCATTAGGTTTGTTTATGGGAATTAATCCACTAATAACAGCTCTTTTAGCTTCAGTAGTGGGCGTTTTATTAATTAATTTTCTTCGAAAAAGAGGAATCGCTCAATCTGATTCAGCCATCGCTGTTATGCTTTCATTAGGTTTCAGTATAGGTTTAATTTTAATAAGCTTAGTAGGAGGATTCAATGTTGAGCTTTTCAGTTATTTATTTGGTAGCATCTTAACTATCAGTCAATTTGATTTAATGATTATTTTAGGATTAGGCATAATAACATTATTTTTGATTATAGTCTTTTACAAGGAGCTCTTATCAATAACGTTTGATGAGGAAGCATCAAAACTTATGGGAATACCTGTAAATATGCTGGAATCAGGGCTCAACATTCTTATTGCTGTTACAATCGTACTTAGCATAAAAGTTGTAGGAATGATCCTTGTCGTAGCTTTGCTTGTTTTACCAGGCTTAACTGCTCTTCAATTAAACAAAGGATTCAGAATAACTTCAATGATATCAGTTATTGTTGGTGTTACTAGTGTAATAATTGGGATTTTTGTATCAGCACTATTTAATATAGCAACAAGCGGAGTCATAATTTTTACTTTAACAGCATTTTTTCTTTCAGCAGCGATATACAGACATTTTGAATAAAATCAAATAATTATATTAAAAATCCTCCAAAATGAGTTAAAAATAATATTCTAAAAATCAATATGTAATTAATAAAATGAAACCTTTAAAGAAAACAAATGTTGAATCAGAGATGTGACTACAAATTACAAGTACGGTTACACTTTATTAGCATTATACTTAATTGAAAATATTAAAAAAAATGGATCACAAGAAGCTTTAACAATGTTAGACGCTGCTTCAGATCAGCAAGGCATAATTTTAGCTGAAGAATATAAGAAAATTTTACCAAAAGATCTATCGCCTTTAGAACTAGGAGCTGAAGCTTACAAATTATTCATGACAGATACGGGTTCAGAAGTGTTTTTACATAAAAAAAATGATGACGATATTACATTTCGAATCCAAAAATGCCCATTCCACGAAATTTACTTAAATGTTGGAATAGATTGTGGTTATTTTTTAAATGGGTTATGTAGTAATCTCATTCTCCCATCAATTAAAGCAACATTAAACCATTTAAATAAAAATTTACGAATTGAACCAATGCTTACACGTGAAACTGCGGAAGATTTTTGTTTAATTAAAATTATTTATGATAAACCAAAGAATTGAAATCTATTTTTCGAAGAATTGACTCTATAATTGCGGATTATCGGGATCAGTTATTATAATATTAATTGAATAACTTATTGAATGGCATCCATCATTAAAACAGATATTCTAATAATTGGCAGTGGAGCAGCTGGACTCAGAGCTGCTATTGAGGCAAATGACGATTCATGTAAAATAATTGTTGTCTCCAAAGCTCCTGCAGGAATGAATAATGCCACAATTGTGTCAGGTGGTGGCTTCAGGGCAGCGATGGAGGGATTAACTCCTGATGAACACTTCACTGATTCCCTAGAAGTAGGTAAAAGGATCAACGAACCCAAACTTCTAAGAATCGTATCGAATGAGGGTGGAGAACGTTGTATGGAGTTAAGAGATTATGGTGTTGATATTCGAGTTCATAAAGGGGGAATAAGTGTTGGTAGAGCACCCACTCCAGGTCTAGCAATGACTGAGCCAATGGTTAAATATTTAAAAAATTTAGGAATCGAGTTTCAGGAAAATATTGTTATCACAAAATTAATTAAAACTAGAGATAGAGTGATTGGAGCGATTGGTTTTGATATTCATGGCCTTAAAACCATTGTTTACAAAGTTAAAGCAATAATTTTAGCTACAGGTGGAGCTGGAGCATTATATAAAAGAACAGATTGCCCTCTCCGAACAACAGGTGATGGATATAGCTTAGGTTATCATTCTGGAGCAACACTTCGGGATATGGAGTTTGTCCAATTTTTCCCAATGGCTCTCGCAGAACCAGGATTACCACCTCATCTGATTGGAGGAACAATAACAGAGGAAGGAAAAATCATGAATGTGCTTGGAGAAGATATCCCTCAAAAATATGGTATAACTGCTAGACCTTATGTTTTGAAGAGCAGGGATATGTTAAGTCGGGCAATAATGATTGAAATTAATCAAGGGGGAGGAGTCGACGGGTCGATTCTTGTTGATGCAAGGGAGGTTTTTAAGAAAAGAAGCCCAGCAGAAATAACATCGGAAGGGTTAGTAAATACCCTAGTTGAGAAACTTAAGGCTGCTGAAAAACCATTCAAAATAGCTCCAATTAGCCACTTCTGCATGGGAGGTCTAGTGATTGATGAAAACGGTTACACTGGAGTCCCAGGATTATATGCCGCTGGAGAAGTTGTTGGGGGAGTTCATGGAGCAAATAGGCATGGAGGGAATGCCCTAACTGAAGCACTCGTCTTTGGTAAACGAGCAGGATCAGCAGCAGCTAAACACGCAAAAAAAAGACAGAGTTCCGATAACATTGAGGAAAACATAAAAACTGAATCACTTCGATATGATTCACTTCTTAAAAGAACTTCTGGTTATGATGCTCATACATTAATGGAAAATCTTAGAGAAACTATGTGGGCTAAAGCAGCCATCATAAGAGACAGCGTTAGTTTAAGTGATGCATTCCAAGAAATAATGGAAATACGTAATATGGCTGATAAAGTCTCAGCGGTTGATGGTAGAGAAATGCTTGTTGCTCTTGAATTATATATGGCTCTAGATGCTGCTGAGATGATAATTAGGGGAGCAATGGAAAGAAAAGAGAGTAGAGGTGCACATTATAGAACAGATTATCCACAAGAGAACCAAGCATTTATGAAGCCAATTTATTTAACAAAATCATCAACTGGTTCAATTAAATCAGTTTAAAATTTTTGTTTTAAAACAATAATTTATTAATTTTGTTTTGACACAAACGTTAAGACATCTTCATCTAATAACTTGTGCTGCAACCCAACTTTTTGCCCACCGAACCGTACACTTTTACCCCAAACTTGAGCATACTTGAATTGCTCTCGTAATCCACGATGAAGTACATCACATACATTTCCAACAGTTGATCCTGCGCGGATTATAAGGGGTTCTTTATAATCAGTCTCTCCTCCTTTTGGACGCATATAAATTCTAATAAATTCAAGTTTTTGGTATAACTGCTCCATGAATTCATCTATGTTTCTATTTGACTCAGCTGAAATTGGTAACACATAATAATCTAGGCTTTCTCGAATCTTTCGCAGATTTTCAAATTCAATCATATCAATTTTATTTAAGACTGCTAAAGATGGTACATATTTCCTATTACCTAAAAGGACATCAATCAGCTGTTCATCAGTTATATCTTCACGGATCATTACTCTAGCATTATGATAACCATATACTGACAAAATATCCCTAATCGTATCTTTACGAATTTTTGTCAAAGGCACTTGAGTAATTACGGATACACCCCCCGTGGAAGTTTTTTCAATCACAATGTTAGGGGGTTTCTCATCAACTCTAATCCCAATCTCCTTTAATTCATTTAGTAGCAGTGTCTTAGCTTCTGGATGAAAAACATCAAGTACAAACAATATCAAATCAGCAGATCTAGCAACTGATAAAACACGTTTACCCAAACCCTTTCCCTGAGAAGCACCAGCGATTATTCCTGGAAGATCCAGTATCTGGATTTTAGCTCCCCTATACTCCATTACTCCAGGGATAACAGTGAGTGTGGTAAAATCATATGCCCCAATCTTTGATTTTGCATTTGTAATTTTATTAAGGAGAGTTGATTTTCCGACACTTGGTAAACCAATGAAGACAACAGTAGCATCTCCCCCTTTCCTAACAGCATATCCATCTCCGCCACCGCCACTACCTTTAGTCTGGTTATCTTCTAATTCTCTTCTTAACTTAGCTAATCTTGCTTTAAGTATCCCAAGATGACGCTCAGTAGCTTTATTGATCTGTGTACGAGCGATCTCTTCCTCAATCTGCTTAATCTTCTCAGGGATACCCATTAACAAGGCTCCAAAACAACTTCAAGAAAAACATTTCCAAAAAAAATTGTTTCTAAGGACTTTTTTTACCAGTCATTGCATCAATATTAATCTCAACAAGAGATAACTTGCTAAATTTCGTTAGATCCTCAGCATTAAGTAACTTACCTTTACCAGCAGCATATTTATCAACAAATCTTTTTAAATAGGTTAATTTCATTTCTTCATCATCAACAGATTTAGCTTGACCATCTATAACCACGCTAACATAATTATATGAATAATTGCATGGTTTATCACCTTCTCTTTTTACAGAAGAATCAACTTCAAAACATACTTGAGGATTAATCCTAATAATATCCATCTTTTTCCCATAAAAATTACTGTGAAAAACTATTTTTCCATTTGTGTAAACAAAATTTATTGGTATAACGTATGGTTTTCCATTAAAGGATGTTGCCAATCTACCAACTTCTTGGTCATGAAGAAACTCCTCTATTACTGCTTTCTCTTTGATCTCTTTCTCTTGTCGCCTCATAAGATAACTATTAAACTTCAAGGTTAATAAAACCATTATTTTAATCAATGCAATAAAAATGGAAACTCCCTTAAACTTCATTTTTATAATATTTTTAGATCAATATGTCAGAA
>VGJH01000020.1 GCA_016867505.1 Candidatus Bathyarchaeota archaeon | reverse complement strand
ATGCCTATAAGCTAATGCTCTTGGAGAGTAGAGTGATGCAAAACAATTTTTTACTTTATCAATTATGGCTTCAAAACTTGTGATGTTTAGATTGGTTTCCATTTGCCCTGCTGAGCTTGCGCTTGATAGATCTTCTATTGTTGCTGATGATCTAATTGCTACTGGGCTCTTAATCATAGAATATCTAATTTTTATTTCCGTGATTATTTCTTGAGGAAGTTCGCTTTCAAGGATTTTATGCCGAATTTCCTCAGCTAAGGAGTTAATTGAATTTGAGTCATTAAAATCGATTTTTAATACTTGAGTATTTATCCAATTTGGTAACTGATTATGTTTAAGAAATAATTTGAATGCGGAAGTATTGATGACGAAACCTTCAGGCACTGGGAAACCAAAATTAATCAGTTTTCCAAGATTAGCAGATTTAGCTCCATTAAGTTCTGGGTTAAGAGAAGCTTCTGATAGATTACATGAATAAGTGAATGCCTGCATTGACTCACATTATGGTCTTTGGATGATTTTAAATTAACCACACGACACTAATTATTGATTTTAAATGTGTCAGTGGTGCACAAAGCATGGCTCTGGTGGAAAATGGTATCTTAATGCTCGTAATTATTCGAATGAACTTGCAGACAAGATGAGAGCTCATGAGTATTTAACGGAGCAATGGATGAACTTTGAATCAGTGTACATAAGAAGAATTGCTGGCGTTAGTAGTATTGGTTTAGGTTACAAACTTCAGCTCCCCATAATTGGTAGAGTGCTAAGGAATGCTGCTGAGAATATGATCCACTCTGAGGGAGGACATCGTAATCCTGCACGCGCCGATGGTCATTTTGGGCAAGTTATTCCCATTGAAGAAGCTAAACTTATCATGCTTAATCTGGCTGCTGAGCCTATTATCCGAAATTATTGTATGTGTCGTTGGATGCAGAAAGGTGTTCAAGATGCATGTTGTATAAACTTTGGTGTTTTAAGTGGTGTAATTGAAAAACTGCCTCGGTTTGTTCCTGCGGATACTAGGTATCATTTGACCAGAGAGGAAGCAGTTGAGTTATTGGAAGAGAATAACCGTAAAGGCCGCGTCTGCACAGTTTGGTTCCAGCCAGTACCATATATCAACGCGATTTGTAGTTGTGAGACACCTCAGTGTGGGGGGCTTCGTTTAAGAGTTGATTTTGGCTTACATACTGTCTATAAAGCTGAATATGTTGCAGATATTGATCCAGATTATTGTCAAGATTGTAAACAATGTATCACTGCCTGCCAATTTGGAGCAATTAGATACAGTTCTACAATGAAACGTGCTTTAATCGACCAGAAAAAATGCTTTGGTTGTGGCTTATGCAAAGATAATTGTCATCACGACGCAATAAAACTGTTGCCAAGAGAAAACATTGAAGGTTTAAAAAACAATTATTAAGGTGCTGGACATGAGCTGGACTAAAATCACAATTGATCAAAGTAAATGCGGTAACGCTACTGGTGGCATTGATCCACGTAATTGTGGTGAGTGTCTTAAAATATGTGATCCTGCAATTTTTATTCGCCACCAAACTCTGAATGTTAAACCTACAAACCGATATGATCCAGAGTTTTGGCAAGTCACAGCTGTCTGGTTAGATCTCTGCACTAAATGTGGGAAATGCGCTAAAGTCTGTCCTCAAAAAGCAATAACAATAACTTAATTGTTATTAGATTACCTCATATTAAAAATCGATACTTGGGTAATAATTCAAAGTTTTTAAGATTTTTTTCCCTATTTTAAAAGTGTTTAATTATTTATAATTAGGTTAGAGTAGTCTGAATTATGGGTGGTAAGATGAAAAACAATAATTTAAAAGAATTCTTCATCAAACTACCCCGCAATTTAAAAGTCATTATCGCTCGATTTAGTCTGACTTATTTCGCTATGAACCTCAACCCGTATGGCTCCGTCTATATAGCAGCTCTTGGAGCAACAGGAACAGAATTAGGATTACTAAACTCAATCAGCCTAGCCTTTACATGCTTTTTTGTTTTTATGACTGGGTGGATATCAGATCGAAGCGATAGAAAACGAATGTTTCTAATTGGTGCTGGATTAGGTGTTATAGTGCCAATAATATACGCCTTCACAAACATCTGGACTTGGCTAATTCTAGCATTTCTAATTAATGGTATTGCTGAAGGCTTCATACACCCTGCATGGAATTCTCTGTATGCAAATAATGTCAGCAACGAAAACAGGGCTTCAATTTATGGATTAGTTACAGTCTTTTCTTTAACCCCTTCACTTTTAGCAGGTATTTTCGGAGGGGCAATAGTCTCAACTTTGGGTGGTTTAACCGTTGAAGCGATTAAACCTCTATATTATATTCAAGCAACTTTACTACTACTTTCATTCGTATTAATTTTGAAATTCTTAAAAAGCGAAGACTCTGATAAATTTCCAAAAATAACTTTATCGAATATGGCTAATGACTATAAAGAAGTTTTATTACTTAAAGGGGCTAGAAACTGGGCTTTTATGAAAAGTTTAGGCTCATTAAGCATCGGTCTTGCTGGCCCCTTTTGGATGTTATATGCAGCCATGTTTAAGGGAGCATCAGCGATGACGGTAGCTTACATGGTAACATTAAGAAGTCTAACCAATATTGTATTATCTCCTTTTATTGGTCGATTCAGCGATCGTATTGGTAGAAAAACAATAATTCTTGGTGGACGCGCAGTCATGTATCTTGGTACAATAATTTTCATGTTGAGTGGTGCAGATTGGATGTTAATTGTTGCTTGGATATTTCATGGTGTTAGCGATGCAACAGGGGTAGCGTGGCAGTCTGAAGAGGTTGAGCTAGTTGATCCGAATCAGAGAGCAAGAATGACTGCGTTGAGTGTTGGTAGCTTTAATATTTTAGCTGTTCCCGCAAGCATCATTGGTGGCTGGTTATGGGATGATGTTAGCCCATTAGCACCTTTTATTGTTATGACAGTAATTGATGCTCTCGTAAGGATGCCAATAATTTACTTTATGGTTCCCGAAGGACGAAAAATTGAGTCTGCTGAAAAGCAATAATGAATAAAAAAAGAAACTTATTTTATTTGAGCCTGAACCTCTGTCAATATATCGTCTTTATCGACTTTATTTGGATCATTTAAGTAGACATCCATTATGGGTCCAGAATATTTGAGGTCATGGTTCCTAACATAGTCATCAAGTTTTGCATATGCTTGACTGATAGTTTCGTAGGATCCTTTATGGATTAAACTAACAACTTTCAGGGTTGGAATATTCTTTATCTCAATTTTAGGATCAACCGCAGTGATTTTACCTGATATGGGTACAGCAACTTCGATGTCTGCATCTTCGTCTTTGAATTCTTGATCATGATAAATTGTCATTATAGGGCCAACCATTTTCACAAAATTTCTCTGATTTTCTGGCGAATAAAGACACTGCATCAATTCACCAATCAGCTTACCAATCGTTTTACCATAGCTTCCTTTTTCTCTTTTACTAATCACGCGTAGAGGTTGAGTTTCTTTAATCACAGGCTCAGTCAGAGTCATTTTCATCATCTCATTTCTTCCTTTCCTAAGCATGACTGACAGATTCTCTAATCGTTTAATCTCCTCCTTTGTCACTGTCAACTTTTTATCAATAAGTTTCTCAATTGTTTTATAATCGCCATTTAAATCGGTCTGCATAATTTCAAGAGTTTCATCAAGCGTGAAACCTAAACCTGTCAAAGTCTTAATTTTTATACCATCAGCGATTTGATCTCCAGTATAATAACGGTAACCAGTGAAATTGTCTTTAGCTTTAGGTGTAAGAATACCCTTTTCATCATAGTAGCGTAATGCTTTGATGCTTAACCTTGTTATGAAGGAGAATTTCCCGATTGGAATCTGATCTATAGCCATGTTCTATTACCCTTATTGATTAAACTTAGTAAAGGCATGTAGTCTACCACGAGTTCGACTTCCTGAATTTAAGTACGCTCCACTTTTTTAATTGTTTTTAATTGGTCTAAATCTTAATGCTGACCACGTATCATCTAGTGCTATTTGTGAAACTGGTCTAATATTTTGGATTTTTAGCATCTCCCATAAAATATCTCTATTAATATCCGTCTTTACGCGAGAGCTACCATTAGGATATGCAACCCAGATCAAACTTTCATATTCAGCTTTCTCAAGTTTGTTAGAAACAATTATTTAAATGAGGGAATTACTTCTTCTGTGAATTGTTTCATCGCTGAAAAATATTTTTCTCCCCTCGGAAATGCTGAGAGGTAATATGTAGCGCCATTTTTTAAGGCAGCCTCAACCTTAACTGTATTATCTGGTGGTCCCATCCCCATCGTTCCAGCCATATAATTGACTTTATCTCTTCGGCTTAGTTTCTCTGCGGATCCGTACACAATTTTTTTTGCTTCTTCAAGGCTTCCTCCACCCCATGGTGGAAAATAGAAGATGTCAGCATATTTCCCAGTAATGCTGAGCATTCTTTTCCCTGTTCCACCAAAGAGTAGTTGGGGATAAGGTTTCTGAACTGGTTTGGGTTCCAAGACCGCTCCGTCTGCTGAGTAGAATCGACCCTTAAAATCCACTTTATCTTTAGTCCATAACTCTATGATAAATTTCAGTGCTTCCTCTGCTTTACTTAAACGGACTCCTGCTTCATCCCATTTACTGTACCCATCAAACTCGACTTTACTCCACCCAGCACCACAACCAAGTACCACTCTTCCATTAGATAATACATCAAGTGTACTCAGCATCTTTGCCAGCACCCCTGGAGGACGAAGAGTCAATGGCGTAACCAATGTACCAAGTTTAATATTACTAGTCTTTGCAGCCAACCAAGTTAAAGCAGTCCAACTTTCAAGAGTTGAATAACTATCCTGCCTTCTAGAACCACCCATCTCACCCCACATGTAATGATCAGGAATAAGCACGCCATCAAAACCAAGTTTATCTGCTTCAACTACCGCTTTACTAATAATATTCCAATCTGAATAGTAGTTACCTAAACCACCCAAATAAAATTTCATAAATAATCCCTACAATTAAATATGAAACCGCTTATTTTAAACACCTCTCAAAAACCAATCTCAAAATTGTAATAATATTAAATTTTAAATATACTATCATTGAAGTTTTATTGATTTATATGTCATTTAAATTGAAAGATATACAGGATATTGCTGAAATAAAAGGTAGAGATTATTTCATGAATAAAAAATATGACTGCAACATAGCAACCCTTCTCGCAGTAAGTGACGCATTGAAGGGCGTTGATGAAATAAATTATGCTGATCCATTAGTGATCAAGGCAATTAATCCTTTATCAGCAGGTCTTGGTACTTGGGAAGGTCCCTGTGGAGCAGTAGCTGCAGGCTCGGCTCTTATTGGCTTAAAATATGGCACATCTGATCCAAATAACCAACAACAATAGAACACTCATGGAAAATTTCAGGAGATTATCTAAAATGGTTCAAATTCAGCAAATTTGGAAGTTATGATTGTATAGATTTACGAGCTTATCCATATGATAAAGAAAAATGCAACAACTTTGTAATACAAGATCAAGAAAACTAGTGGATATCCTAACAACAGAAAACCCCAATGTTGTTCGTTAAATTACATTTGAAAAAGAATTTTAAGTTAATAGGGCATAAGGTAGAATTTTATCTATTCTCTTTTATTAATATTAATTATTTAGTTCTGGATGAAGTTTTTGATTTAATTCGTTAATCTTAGTCATGTTTTCTATGTCACCAATTAACTTATACGCATCACTTAGATTCTGTAAAGAATATTTTCGTAGCATTTTATCTTCGGGATTTGTCTCTTTCAACTTCAATAATTTTTCGTATTGATTAATTTCTTTAACCAGAGGAATATTTGCATAATTCATTTTGTTGTCTCTGAAAGTGACTGCTTCTCCTTCAGATGTAAAGAAGAAATTGGGTTCATATTCATGTAAAATGCCTTCTCTGAACATATACAAGTATCCTGATTTCATCATGATTGAATAGTATATAATATTCCCCTGCATTTGTGTGCTGTAGATTCCTGTATATTTTCGCCAATTTTCATTATCTGGTCCAACATCGTATGGTGAGAAGTGAAGTGGGCAATAACTGGTGCCATAGACATCTCTAAATATTGTTAAACCTACTGGTTTTCCACTTTCATCAATCTTGAAAGTGAATATGTGTCCTTCACCATTAATGAAGTCCGTTTCGCTGATGGGAGTCAGAGTTTCCTCCTTACCATTAACTAATGTTCTATGTAGGATACCATTCAATTCACTAATCTGCATTAAACCATAATCAGCCCAATAATCACCTTCAAAACGATGTAGAGTCTTTACTTTGGTATTAAAAACTGGTTTTTCAGCAATGTCATTCTTAATTAAGGGTTTTACTTTACGCACGTAGCCATGCTTCAGTTTTAGCATTTTTTCAATTGCATCATAAGCAATGCTTTGATGGATGCTATGATTATTCTGATTGGTAAGAACAACGACACCAATCCCATATTTAGGGAGCCAGATATGATATGTTGCGTACCCATAACCACCCCCACTATTATGAAGTAACAATACATCCGAATCGTATCCTCGCAGTATGCCTAGACCATGTCCTACTAACTGGTTTTTTGATGGAAACTGAGGCTCATACATCTTCTCCAAGGTACTTTTGTTAATCAGTTTTTTGCCTTCACTTTCACTTCCTTTCAGATGGAAAATAACAAATTTTGCCATTTCCCTGGCAGAAGAAAAGAGGCTCCCCGCCGGAATCATGGGTATCCGGTTTTAAGGTTCCTCGTATTCATAGTAATAACCCTTAGCATAAACACAGTTTTCCTTAACATACCTTTGATTATAAGTACTATTTACCATGCCTAATGGTTCTAGTAATTCTTCCTGCATATATTCAATGAATGATTTCCCAGAGATACGTTGAAGAGCATACCCAATTAGATCAAATCCCTGATTAGAGTAACTATACCTTTCACCAACAGGAAACTTAAGCCAGGAATCGGATATGCTTTTGATATGCTCTTCAAAACTGCACTCCACATTAGAGAAATAATTCCCTACTGGAGCTTGATGAGTTAGTCCTGATCTGTGACAAAGAAGATGCCTGAAGGTTATCTTGCCAGCTTCCTTTTCACCAAATCTGCTTTTAATTGTAAACTCGGGATAAAACTTCTTTAGGGGATCATCAAGCTTAACCAAGCCTTTGTCAACTGCCAACATGAAACCAGTAGCGGTGCAGGTTTTAGAGATGGATTGAAGACTGAGCAGCGTATCAGCAGTTACTCTATGTTTCTTAGTCGAATCTGTATAACCAAAACCTTCAGACCAAATAATATTATTATCATCAATTAACGAAAGTGAAAGACCAAGAACCCTATTCTCTTCCATCTGAGAGAGAATAGATTTATTGAGTTCATTGAAAATTGATGAATAATCAAATGAAGCCATACTGATCCAACTTAATTTAGAAAGTTAAGAAAACCCAATATAAAATGGACTCACAAAATGTAATTATCTTTGAATGTGTAATAGTTCTATTCAATTTAAAATTTTTAAAAATCAATAAGAATTTTGTGATAATCCCTTTATTATCTTAATTCTTAGTAGGCTTCAAGTATTTTGTAGATTTTATGGAGATTAGAATAAAAATCTAAGCCAAAGAATAGTAAAAGTGCGGAGGGTGGGATTCGAACCCACGAACCCCTTCGGGACAGGAGCCTCAGTCCTGCGCCTTTGGCCTAGCTGGGCGACCTCCGCTCAACACTTGTAGCAAAGCTCATAGATTTTAAGTTTGTCGATGTTATTTTTGAAACAAGAATGGTGTTTATGTAATATTTTTGTGAAGTACTGTTCCGTTTAATGCTCCTGTGTGTTCACCGTTATCTATTGTTACAACTCCATTTACTATAACATATGGAATTCCATCTGGATATTTTGGTGGCTCTGTTATTGTATAGTTATCTTTGATGTTGTATGGATCAAAAATTACTACGTCTGCGTAGGTACCCTGGCGTATGATGCCACGGTCAGTGAAGCCTAGTCTCCATGCTGACATCCCTGTCATCTTATGAACTGCTTCAGGTAAACTCAGAACTCCTTCGCCAACATATTTCTGAAGAACTCTTGGGAAGGTACCAAAATTCCTTGGATGTGATGCTTCAACTCCTAATGAACCGCCTATCTCCATTGCGGTACTATCACTACCTATCATTACAGCCTCATGCTTCATCAGTGTACGAATATCCTCTTCTAACCCGAAAAGACCCATAAAAGGCACAGAATGACCTTCCTCTAAAAGAATGTCATATGCGGTGTCCATTGGATCATGTTTTAAATCATCTGCAATCTCTTTCACTGTTTTCCCCTTATATTTTTCAAATTTGGGGCTATTCAATTGGTACAAGATTAGTTGGCTCCAATCCCTGAATCGAAGCATCTCCTCAACCTCTGGTCTCATCTTCTGTCTTTCAGCAGGGTCTTCAAGGCGTTTCCGCATCTTAGCTTCACCGCCTGCTTGAGCCCAATTAGGAACATACATTGTAAGTCCACCACCACTAATGACATAAGGATAGATGTCAGCACAGAAATCAACTCCATAAGCTCTCGCTGCGTTTACAATGTTCAAAGTTACTGCTTGGGCTCGACCCCAATTTGGACGCTGACAAGTTGAGCTGCCAATATGTGCCATCTGTACACGCACTCCCGATTTCTCTCCCACCTCAACAATCTCTTTCAGACTCCATGGGAAGGTGTGGCTTGGCCTTGAGTGACAAGAATAAAGTCCTCCATATTTGGCTACAACTTTACATAAGTTGACGATTTCTTGAGTTTCTGCATACATGCCCGGTGCGTAACCTAATCCAACTGACAAACCAAAACACCCTGAAATCATTGCTTCTTCAACGTAACGTCCCATCTCTTTCATCTCAGTGGTTGTTGGTGCTCTTGCTTCATTACCTACGACTGCTTCACGGAGTGTGCCATGACCAATGTAGAGACAAGTGTTGATGGAGATGCCCTGTTTTAGTAGGCGTTCTTCATAACCCTGTTGAGAATTCCAAGTGAGGCTAATCCCATGACGATTATTATACGTCCGTTCAGCTTTCTCTTTCGCTAAACCAATGAGAGGAAAAGTGCTGGAACCACAGTTACAAGTAACAACTGTAGTAACACCTTGACGTACCATACTTTCTGCCATTCCATTAATCATAAGGGCAACTTCGCTATGGTTATGAATATCAATAAAACCAGGTGCAGCAACCATTCCCTTTGCATCAATTATGCGTTCAGCTTTCTGATTCGTGAGGTTACCAACATGCTTGATCTTTTTTCCTTCAACACCGATATCACCCCAGAACCACGGATTGCCACCACCATCTAAAATACGAGCATTTTTAATTAATAAATCCATAAATAGTTTTAGTTTTAAAACCTTTAAAAAATAATCGGTTAAATCCTAAAGAAATTATTAAAAAAGAATAACTTTTTACTATATAGATAAACTCAACAATTTTCAATGGTTGATTAAAATGAAAACTGAAGAATGGACAATATTTTCAACTAACCTTAACGAAGAACGAGAAATTTACGTTTACAAGCCTTCAGGAATAGAAGATCTTGGAGAAGCATATCCCGTTTTATACATTTTAGACGGTGACGCCAACTTCACCTATGTTGCTGCAACAGTTGATTACTATATAAAAACCTACAGAATTCCTCCAGTTCTTGTAGTAGGGGTAAATAGTACTAATCGTAGAAGAGATTTTTCATTAACTCACGACAATAAATCCTCTCCTAATCTCATTGTGAATGAAGTTGGTGTAGAGAACTTTACTAGATTCTTGAAAACTGAGTTGATTCCTATTGTTGAATCCAAATATCAGGTTATGGCTTATCGTGTTGTTGCTGGTCATAGCTTGAGTGCTTCATATGTGGTTAATCTCCTACTTACAAATATTCGTCTATTCAATGCATACATTGTACTCAGTCCTTACTTTACTCCAATTCAGGAACATATACTGATGAAAACTGAAAAACTATCATCTTCGAAAGAGAATCCTTATCGTCTTCTCTTCATCGGTGAAGAAAAAATGAATGAATTAAGGAATTTACCCACCACTGAATTCGTGAACAGTATTAGAAAGATACCGAATATTGAAACAGATTACAGAAAATATAATGACGCAGATCATATGTCAATAATTGTTAAAGCGTTCCCAGATGCACTGGATTATATTTTCCCTGGAATAGTTCAAGATAGGTAAAAATTGTAATGGGGCCTCTGCTGGGAGTCGAACCCAGGCCAAGGGATCCACAGTCCCGTATGCTACCGTTACACCACAGAGGCCACGCAGAAAAGAGGGATACAGGGGATAAATTAAAAGTCTTTCCCAGTTAAGGCTCAATAACAATATGTGATTATAATCAGTGAGTA